>DATGCB010000102.1:0-2817 GCA_035312365.1 Eudoraea sp.
AGTTTTATGCTGGTAGCCAGCATGAACCCCAGTCCGGGAGGGTATTTTAATGATCCCGATGCCCCGTTAAGTTCTTCACCGGCAGAAATGCAACGGTATCTGGGGAAGATCTCCGGCCCCCTGCTCGACCGGATCGACATCCATATTGAAGTAACCCCGGTTCCTTTTGAAAAACTGTCGGAAGAACGGAAAGGGGAACGGAGCAATGAAATAAGGACCCGGGTTACGGACGCGCGGGAGATACAGAGGATACGCTTTGAAGGGTATGAAAACGTGCATTACAATGCGCAAATGGGGAGCAAACAGATACGGAAGTTTTGCAGGTTGGATCAGGCCTCCATGACCTTGCTTAAAAATGCGATGGACCGGTTAAACCTTTCCGCACGCGCCTACGACCGCATTCTCAAGGTGGCCAGGACCATCGCGGATCTGGGCCATTCTGAGCTCCTTAATTCCGTTCATATTGCGGAAGCCATTCAATACCGGAGTTTGGACAGGGAGGGTTGGTTGGGATAGTTGGAAGTATGAAATACGAGGTAAAAGGTACGAAATCGGAAATGGAATGCATTGGTTACAATTTTTAAAATGAAGGTTAGCGCGCGCATCATGCTCGTGCCGTAAACAAACGTGAGCATCTTGCTCGAACATTTAGAATAAAATAAGTTTAAAGGTAAATGAGTAGAAAATATAAATTCCAAAACCCGGCTGCTAACTATTTCATTAGCTTCGCGACGGTCTTTTGGATAGATGTATTTACAAGGCAAATATATTTATCAATATTGGCGGAGAGTATCAATCATTGTCGTAAAGAAAAAGGCATGGAGGTATTTGCATACTGTTTTATGCCAAATCATGTCCATTTAATTTTTCGTTCTGCTAACGAGGATCCATCTGGTCTGTTAAGGGACTTCAAAGGATTTACTGCCAGACAACTATTAAAGGCTATAGAAGAAAACCCACAGGAAAGTAGAAGAGAATGGATGCTTCGAAAGATGGAGCAGGCCGGACGAAGGAATAGTAATGTAAAAAAAAGACAATTCTGGCAACAACATAACAAGCCAATAGAACTATGGAGCAGCAAGGTTTTAAAGCAAAAAATCGATTATATCCATAATAACCCCGTGAAGCAAGGTTTCGTCACTGACCCGGTTGATTGGAAATATAGCAGTGCGAGAAATTATGCAGATGATGAAACTGTACTCAAAATCGATAATAAAGGAATACACTTAGGTCTGATGGACCTTTAAAAGATAAATTGCAATTGACAGCTTTGAGGTCACGAGCGTGACGCTCGCGCCAGCGGGGGGGTATAGCACCCCAACACGTGGTGGGCAATTTTAATTGAACAGTGCTGGTTTTTTTCAGACTTTGAATTTAACTTAAACCCGGGGTGGGGTATAATACCCCAAGGCTGGTTGACAAATTTGATTGAACAGTGCTGGTTTTATACAGCGTTTGAATGTAAATTAAACATGGGGTGGGGTTAGTACCCCAAAACAGGCGGGTAAATTATATTGAATCCCTTCCCCGGCACAAACGTCACACGCCTGCATACACGATTGGTGAACCTTAAACAGTTTACTGTAAAAAGTAACATTGGGACCCATAATTGAACCGATGTTTCCATAAATAAACGCGTATAAAAAGTTTAGAAATACATAATATTCATGCATTTTATCGGTTAATAGTTTATATAACCCTATATTCATCCTTTAACTCCCAGATATAGACAATCATTCAACAATGCAGAGGTTCAAAATCCTGGCAGGTATAACCATTTTAATTCTTACCCTTATCACCCTGGGATTAGGTATCAATGATCCTTTACCTGTTTCCGAATCAGAGCATGTAATTGTTGCCAGTTCCCCAAAAATTGCCTTGACCGGTCCAGAAGAGCGACGGCTGTATACTTTGAAGCAAGGGGAATTGAAAGTTGCACTAAAAGCCTATTTTAACAAGGCCATTGCAGCAGGAGATATTGTGGGTGCCGGCGTGAGTATCGTCAAAGGAGATTCGATCGTAATCTCAGAAGGGTTCGGTAAAAGGAATATCAACGAAAATGAAATCGTTGACGGGAGAACAATATTCAGGCTTGGTTCCCTCTCAAAAGGGTTTGCCGGGATATTGGCGGCCAAATTAAAGAATGAAGGCAAATTGGGCTGGGATGATAAGGTCAGTGATTATATCCCGGCATTTCAGTTGGGTGATAGCACCAATACACATAAAATTACCCTCGCCAATATTTTATCGCACTCGTCTGGTGCACCTTACCACAGTTTCACCAATTTGGTCGAGGCCGGATTGCCATTGACAGATATTGCCGGGAGGTTTAAGGAGGTAGTACCCATTAGTCCGCCCGGTTTATTATATAGTTATCAGAATGCCCTTTTTGCCCTTTCCGGGGAGATGATGTATAAAGCCACAGGACAAAAAATTGCTGCTTCCCTGGAAGACAGGTTCTTTAGACCCCTGGAAATGTGCTCCACTACAATGGATTATGAAACTTTAACACGAGCGGAAAATGTGGCAATACCCCATTCGAAAAGGCGAAAAAGGTGGAGACCTAAAAAACTTGCGAATACTTACTACAACGCCATAGCAGCTGGTGGTATTAACGCCAGTGCCCTTGATATGGCCAGATGGATGCGGTTTATACTGGGGCATAACCCAGAGATCATGAGTAAGTCGGCCCTGAAAGAAGCTTTTAACCCATGTATTGAAATTACGGGCCATAGTAAATATTACCAGCGTTGGCCTGGTCACCGGACATCGTATTACGGCTTTGGGTGGAGGATCCATACATTTGTCGAGAACGGC
>DATGCB010000103.1:0-4214 GCA_035312365.1 Eudoraea sp.
TATCGATACCACGACCATAAAAAACTATACGAGCAAGCGCACTAAGACCATATTTAAGGAGGAATATGGGTTGGATGGCAAAGCGTACAAACTCAATCCTGTACAAAAACTGGAAAAGGTAGGTGGCTTATCCAACATTGATAAAGCGGTTTTCGACGATGTATACCGGGAGTATGCTGAAAAAGTACCCATACATGACAGGGTATCCAGGCCTGAAATTGAACTGTTGCTGGACAGGGAATTGAAGAACAGGGGCATGGAAATTGATTATGAATATGGCGTATACAGTCGCGGACTTCCGACCAAAGTAAGATCCAGGCATTTTAGATTTGGGAGTGAAGGGCTTTATCAGGCCCCGATCTTTAAAAATAGTGAGGGAAACAGTAATTTTTCACTTTTGCTTTCTTTTCCAAAAAAGAAGCGGTTTCTGTTGCAAACCATCATGGGAATGGCCGCGATGTCCCTTGTGTTTACCCTGATCATCGTGGTGGCATATGCCGGGGCAATTTATCAGCTGATCCGTCAGAAGCAGATTTCGGAAATTAAGTCTGACTTTATCAATAATATGACCCACGAGTTCAAAACCCCGCTGGCGACCATTAACCTTGCCGTTGAGGCCATCCGGAACCCGAAGATCATTGGGAATGAGGAGAAGGTAAAAGGATATTTGGAAATGATCCGGGATGAGAACAAGCGGATGCATGCGCAGGTAGAAAACGTTTTGAGGATTTCCAAACTGGAGAAAAACCAATTGGACATACGTAAGGACAGGGTTGATGTGCACGACATTATCCAGGATGCCATAGCACATGTTGAGCTTATTGTATTGGATCGGGGGGGGTATGTAAAAACACATTTAAATGCGGAACGGTCAGAGGTTCTGGCCAATGAAATGCATTTTGAAAATGTAATCGTCAATATTTTGGACAATGCGGTGAAATACTCACCCGAGGCGCCAAAAATTGATGTATTTACGGAAGTTGCCAAAAATTATATTATAATAGAAATACGGGACCAGGGAGCGGGTATGAGCAAGGCGGTACTTAAAAAGGTATTTGAAAAGTTCTACAGGGAGCATACTGGGGATATTCACAACGTAAAAGGCCATGGATTAGGGCTTGCCTACGTAAAAAAGATTGTAGATGATCATCAGGGGGAAGTTTATGCAGAAAGTGAAAGAGGTAAAGGAAGTACTTTCTACATAAAATTACCTTTAATTTAATTTTTATGGAAACAGCAGAAAAGAAAATACTTTTAGTAGAGGATGATCCCAATTTTGGGATCGTGCTGAAGGATTATCTGTCAATGAACGATTTTGACGTTACATTGGCTAAAAATGGTATGGAAGGATTTGAAAAATTTAAGAAGGATAATTTTGATGTTTGTATTCTCGATGTCATGATGCCCTATAAGGACGGGTTTACACTGGCCAAGGAAATTCGGGAAAAAAATGAGCACGTTCCTATTGTATTTCTTACGGCCAAAACCATGAAAGAAGATGTGTTAAAGGGTTATAAGGCAGGAGCAGACGACTACCTCAATAAGCCATTTGACTCTGAAGTACTTTTGATGAAACTTAAAGCGATACTTCAAAGAAAAGCATCCAATACTCTGGCAGATAGTAAACAATTTGAATTTAAAATCGGAAATTTTCACTTAAATTCAAAACTGAGATTCTTAAAGTATAAGGATGAGGAGGCGATTAAATTGTCTCCCAAGGAAAATGAACTGCTTCGACTTTTAGCGCTTCATGAGAATGACCTGATGCCACGGGAACTGGCTCTGACCAAAATTTGGAGAGACGATAATTATTTTACTTCCAGGAGCATGGATGTGTATATCGCGAAACTCCGTAAATACCTGAAGCGCGATGATACCGTAGAAATATTAAATATCCACGGGGAAGGATTCAGGCTCGTCGTCAAGGAAGATCAATAATAAAAAAGTACGTCTGTCGTAAAACCACAAACCTCCCGGTGCGTGGTTTTTTAATTATTGTTGATCCTGGCAATGATCTCCTTTACAATTTCCTCCGGAGGCGGATGAATAGATACGATGATCGCAGCTTCCGGGAGTTCCATCGTCTCAAACTGGGATTCCAGTAAGCTGATGGGCATAAAATGGCCCTTTCTTTTTTTAAGCCGGTTGAGGATCTCCTGAAATGATCCGTCGAGTAAGACCCAACTTACGCTGTCTTCAATATCGCTGGATAATAACCTCCTGTAGCTGGCCTTTAGGGCTGAACATACGATCACAGCACCGTTTAACTGATGGTCTTTGGCCAGGGTATTCAGTGATAACAGCCATTCCTTCCTATCGAAGTCGTTCAAAGGTTGGCCTGCGGCCATTTTCCGCACGTTTGCTTCGGGGTGAAAATCATCCCCGTCGAAAAATGGAAGTGACCGGGCTTCGGCCAGTAATTTTCCGACGGTCGATTTCCCGCATCCGGAAACCCCCATGATAAAATAAATGGGTCCGCTGGCAGGGGCCATACATCTATGGTTTTAGTTGTCTCTTCACGTGTTGGATCACTCCTTCCTTGGCGGTATTATATGGAATCCAATGCATATCCGTATTTTTTTTTAGCCAGGTGATCTGTCTTTTGGCATACCTCCGCGTATTTTTTTTGATTTCCCGGACCGCAAATTCCAATTCCCAATTCCCGGAGAGGTATTTAAATAGTTCCTTATATCCAACCGTTTGCAGGGCATTCCGGTCCTGATGTTGCACGAGGGCCCTCACTTCGGCCAGCAGCCCCTGTTCCATCATCAGATCCACCCTTTTATTGATACGGTCATACAGTACGGTTCTGTCCGCTGTAAGCCCCAAAGTGATACTATTAAAGGGTCGTTTCACCTGCCTTTTGTTCAAAAAGGAAGAATAAGGTTTACCCGAGGCCAGACAGACCCCTAATGCACGTATTATCCTGCGTGGGTTGGCTAAATCAACTTTCTCATAATAGTCCGGGTCCAATTGCCCCAATTTCTTCTGAAGAATTTTAATGCCCCCTTTAGCATAGGATTGGTTTAAGTGCTCCCGGATGTCCTCATCTACCTCAGGAAAATAATCAAGGCCCCGGGTCACGGCATCCACATACAATCCACTGCCCCCCGCCATGACCACCACGTCCTGAGCTTTAAATAGGTTCTCCAGTGTTTTCAGTGCGTCTCTCTCAAAATCTCCAACATTATAATCATCCAGGATACTCTTATGCTGAATAAAATGATGCGGTACATCGGCCAGCATATCTTCCGGGGGAACGGCGGTACCGATGGTCATTTCCTTATAAAATTGCCGCGAATCTGCGGATAAGATCTCAGTATTGAAATGTTTTGCCAGGACAATCGCCAGGTGGGTCTTTCCTATTGCCGTTGGGCCAACAATGGTCACTAGCGTGCCTGCCATCAGTGATCGCTTAATCTGTTTCCACACTTCCTGCAATAATCGGCGTCGGCCCTGACAATCTCTGCGCCACAATCAGAACAAGAACGCCCCTCATCGAATGCATCGGATTTCTTGTTTTTGGCGGAGGCATACTCGGCCGAAACGATGCCCGTCGGAACCGCAATGATCCCATATCCGATGATCATGATCAGCGTAGCGATAATTTGTCCGACCCCGGTCTCCGGCGAAATATCTCCATAACCAACCGTTGTGAGTGTTACAATAGTCCAGTATACGCTGTGAGGGATACTGTTAAATCCGTGTTCCGGCCCTTCTACCATATACATAATGGTACCCAGCAATACCGAGATGATAACTATAAAAAAAACAAAAACAAAAATCTTTGTCCGGCTGGCCCTCAGCGCCCTTATCAGATTATTGGACTCTCCCACAAAACGGACCAGTTTCAGAATTCTGAATACGCGCAACAATCTGAGTGCCCTGAAGGCGGTAATGTACTGTGATCCCCCGATGACATAGGACAGGTATTTCGGAATTGTGGAAAGGAAGTCTATAATTCCGAAAAAACTAAAGATATACCGCCTGGGCTTATTGATGCAAATGATCCTCAGGGCGTATTCAATCGTAAAAAGGATGGTCACCAACCACTCCGACAGGTTGAGAAAACGATGGTATTTGGCATCGAATTTCGGAACACTCTCCAACATTACAATAATGATACTGTAAACGATAACAATAAGTAAAATAATGTCGAAGATCTTTCCTGCCCTGGTATGGGTCCCATAGATAACTTCGTGGAGCTTCAGTTT
>DATGCB010000104.1:0-9363 GCA_035312365.1 Eudoraea sp.
AGGAGAACGGGGCCTCCACTTCAGAATAAGTGTTGAAGATATAACTCAGGGACCCCGAGAAAACACCTTTGATGCGCGTGATATTCTCACCGGACAAATGCAGCAATTTTATGGTGTCTATTAAGGGCAAACCTGCTCCAACATTGGTTTCGTACAGGTATTGTTTCTGCTTTTTGGTCAATTCTTCGCGCAGCAGTTGATAATAATCAAACCCTAAAGTATTGGCAATCTTATTGGAGGATACCAAATCAAATCCGTTGTCCAGAAAATCAAAATAATGCGCCACAAAATCTTCGCTGGCCGTGTTGTCGATCGCAATAAGGTTTTCCAGGTGATGTTGCCTGGCAAACTCGAATATCGTGGCATGCGTATAGCCGGCCTCTGCCTCTTTTATGGTTGATCTCCAGTTCTTGGATACCCCGTTCTTACGTAAAATCAACCTTTTTGAATTGGCGAGGGCAAATACATTCAAATGAATTCCCTTGCGTTTTTCAATGGTATTTGTACTGCCCAAAATCTGATCTATCAGGGTGCCTCCCACATTGCCATGTCCGAAAATGGCTAGGTTAACTTTTTTACTGATCCCGAAAATTTGCCCGTGCATTACATTTAATGCCTTGTACAGGTCCGATTTTTTTACCACCAAGCTCACATTTTTTCCCGAAATGGTATTGTTAAAGAGCAGTGGTATAATTTGATTCTTGATCAGGGCATTATACGGCTTGTGAAATGTGCTCAAGTCCTGACCCACAATTGAGATCACGGAAACATCATCGATAATGGTAATAGCATTAAGGTCCTGTGAGCGGAAGTCTTCTTCAAATTCTGCCTGCAGGACTTCTTTGGCCTTTCTCGCCTCTTTTGCGGCCACCACCAAGCCAATTCCCCGCTCGGAGGATCCCTGGGAAATGATACCCACATTGATATTATTTTGACTCAAAGCCTTGAATATCCTTGCATCCACCCCAATTTTACCCAATAACCCCCTGCCTTCCAGGTTGATGAGCGCCTCATGTTCAATAACGGAGAGGGATTTAATACCTTCCTTGCTGGTTTTGGCACTGATCAATGTCCCCTCGTTATCTTCGTTAAATGTATTGAGGATCCTCAGCGGAATGTTTTTCTCAATCAGAGGTATAATGGTTTTGGCGTGTAATATCGTCGCCCCGAAGTTGGCCAGTTCATTGGCTTCGCTGTAGGACAAATTAGATAATTTGCGCGCCTCCGGAACCAGGTCCGGATTCGCGGTATAGATCCCATCTACGTGGCTGTAGTTCTGCAGCTCTTCGGCATCCAGAAAATTGGCAAGCAATGAGGCTGAATAATTGCTCCCATTTCTTCCAAGGGTAGTTGTCTCATTTTCCGAGTTTGAACCGATGAACCCGGTAAAAACAGGAACGCTTCCATTGCTGAGCTTCCCGAATTCACGAATTACATGATCTTTAGACTCAGTTTCGAGGACCTTTGCATTTCCAAAGGAATTATCTGTCTTGATCAGTTTCCGTGAGTCCATCAGGACCGCATCAACACCCTTCCCTATTAATAATTTGGTGATCAGTTTGGCAGATACAAGCTCTCCATAGGCGAGTACCTGGTCTTTTATCTTCGGACTGTAATCCCCCAGGAGGGCAACCCCCTCAAATAGTTGAACCAACGCCTTGAATTCTTCAGATAAATTGACATTTTTGAAGGTATGCCTCTGGTATTTTTCAAAAGCCTCAAATTCCTTTACGTATTTTTTCCCTTTGGCAGCTTTTTCGAGGATGTTCAGCAATTGATCGGTCGCCTGTTCTCTGGCCGACAATACAACACAAATTTTCTGACCTGCCCTGACCTTTCCGGCAATAATTTCCAGTACCCGGCCAATACCTTCCCCGTTGGAAAGCGATTTGCCCCCAAACTTTAAAATTTTAATTCTCCGGGCTTCTCCGTTTTTATCAAAAATACCCCTCAGCAATTGCTGCATCTGCTCAAACTCAATTAAAAAGGCATCATGCCCGTGAAGTGATTGGATCTCGCCATAGGTGACATTGCTGTTGGCCTGCGCCAGTTGTTTAAATGTCTCCTTGTTTTCCCTGGCCGTAAAAAATAGATCTGAATCTACCCCGATGATATGAATATTGGTATCACTTTGCTGAAGCTTATTAAAAGCCTCCATCCCATCCCTGGTAATATCAATTGTCTTAAGCAACTGGTTGGTTAATTTATATGCCGACAGCTGAAAGCGTTCCTGCAATTTCTTTCCATGATGGGTCAGCCAGCTTTCCACGTTGAATACCTGCAACTCTGTATTGGTGCTGCGTTGAAAGCGTTCTTTAAAGGATTCGGGGGTACGGTAACACAACATGGCATGCATGCGGGCATCATGTACCGGGTTTTTGGAATTTACCAGGAACTGTTCCTGGATCTGACAATTGGCAATAAGCCAATCCGTCGATTTCCAGTCCGAGGCTACGGGTATCAGGTGCTTTATCAGGTTGGGTTTTATAGCCGCCATTTCCCATGCGATACCTCCTCCGAGGGAACCGCCTATCACGGCATACAATTCGTCAATTTTCAATTTCTCCAACCCGATTAGAAAAATTCTTGCAATGTCTCCAGACACAAAATCCTTGTAATTGTCTATGACAAACCCGTCATAGCCATTGCCGGGAATATTAAATGCCAACACCGTATATTTTTTGGTGTCTATGCACTTCCCATCCCCGATAAGGGAAGACCACCATCCGTCGCTTCCGGTGACATTGGAATTACCGGTAAGGGCGTGATTCACCACTACGACCGGTGCCGAATAGAGGTCTTGTCCGAAAAGTTCATAAGACAACCGGATATCCTGGGTAACACCGCTTATCGTGGTATAATCAGGTAGACTTAAATGATGTAGTGTTAAAGTCTCTTGTTCCATGGCTATTCCTGTCGCCGGGGCGATAGTCGTATTTCATATTTTTATGCTCCAGGTTCCGGCACCGCCCTGTGACATCTATCTTTTTTTATGCCAGAACGGAGGCATCTATCTTTGCAAAAGCCTGTTCCAAATCGCTTTTAAGATCCTTCAGATCTTCCAGGCCAACGGATAATCGTATTAAATCCTTGGTGACCCCTGTTGATTCCTGGGCCTCGTCATCCAATTGCTGGTGGGTGGTACTGGCAGGGTGTATGATCAGGGATTTGGTGTCTCCTATATTCGCTAACAATGAAAATATTTGGGTATTATCGGCGATCTTTTTGGCCGACTCATAGCCGCCCTTCACACCAAAAGTTACAAGGCTGCTCTGACCTTTAGGCAAATAGGCTTCTGCCTGGGCATAATATTTGCTGGTTTTTAAGCCGGGATAATTTACCCAGGTAACTTCGTTTCGTTCCCCAAGCCATTCTGCCAATGCCAGGGCGTTTTTACTGTGCCGCTGCATACGAACATCGAGTGTTTCCAGGCCCTGGATGATCTGAAACGCGTTAAACGGGCTTAAACAGGCTCCGTAATCCCGCAGACCCTCAATACGTGCTTTAGCAATGAAGGCCGCCGGCCCGAGTGCCTCGTGATAAACCAATCCGTGATATCCCGGAGATGGCTCGGTAAATTCAGGGAACTTACCGTTGGCCCAGTCAAAGGTTCCGGCATCAATAACGGCACCCCCAAGGGCGGTACCGTTGCCATTGATATATTTGGTCAGGGAATGGATCACTATATTCGCTCCGTGCTCAATGGGATTAAGCAGGGCCGGTGAGGCAACTGTATTATCCACGATAAATGGGATTTTAGCGGTTCTGGCTTCCGCCGAAATGGCCTTTAAATCCAGAACATCAAGCTTGGGATTGCCAATAGACTCCACAAATATTGCCCTTGTATTCTCACGGACGGCCTTCCCGAAATTTGAGGGGTCGGACGGATCTACAAAGGTGGTGGTAATCCCCAGTCGGGGCAGGGTTACACTTAAAAGATTGTAAGTACCCCCGTAAAGACTGTTCGATGAAACAATATGATCTCCCGATTTCAGAAGGACCAATAAGGTTGTATTAAGAGCTGCCGTACCCGATGCAGTAACTATGGAGGCAATTCCCCCTTCCACTGCTGCGAGCCGCTGTTCCAGAATATCATTGGTTGGATTATTGATCCGGGTGTAGATATTGCCAAATTCAGCCAGTGAAAAAAGGTTGGCGGCATGATCCGAATTATTAAAAACATAGGCCGTACTCTGATAAATGGGCACAGCCCTGGTGCCCCCGTTTACGGTGGTGTCGTGCCCGGCGTGCAATGCATTTGTCGAAAATTTTAGTTCACTCATGTCCTTGTGTTTTAGTTACTGGTTTATATATAGCATCCCCCTTTGCCATAACGAAATGGCAAGCGGTTGAAATTCAAAGAGTTAAAAAGAAAGATAAAGTACAGAAGTGATTCCGTTGTGTTATCTGTCCGCCATCTGGCGGATAGAATGTAGCACCTTCTTTGATTGTGAGGACAAAGGGTTGCTAAGGCTTCATCGGGTCTATTCCCTCCACCTTTCTTGATAACCATTCATTAAGAGCTTGAACTTATAAGATTACAAATATAGGTACTGATCAATTGAATTTCCTAATCTTTTTGTAAAAATCACAAATTAAAGGCGGATTTTATCTCGTCTACCATGTCCAGCATTTCCCAGGTAAAAAGCATGACCTCCTTCTCTATGCGGCCATTATACGGGGATTCAAATACTTTGGTAACCAATTTGGGTTCCTTGCCCATATGGCCATAAGCAGCAGTTTCCAAATAAATGGGATTCCGCAGTTGAAGGCGTTCTTCAATGGCAAACGGGCGCATATCAAATATTTCGGCTGCCTTCTCTGCGATCTCACTGTCTGATAGGTCGACTTTTGAGGTACCGTAGGTATCTACAAATATGGAGGTAGGCTCCACCACCCCGATGGCATAGCTTAACTGGACCAATATCTCATCGGCGACTCCGGCGGCCACTAAATTTTTCGCGGCATGCCGAGCGGCATAGGCAGCGCTTCTGTCCACCTTACTGGGATCTTTTCCACTAAAGGCCCCACCGCCGTGTGCCCCCTTGCCGCCATAGGTGTCAACAATGATCTTTCTTCCGGTCAGGCCTGTATCCCCATGGGGGCCGCCTATCACAAATTTACCTGTCGGATTGATATGGTACTTGATCTTGTCGGTAAATAGTTTTTGGATCTCCTGGGGTAATTGGGCAATAACACGGGGCATGAGAATATTAAGGATGTCGTCTTTGATCTTCGCCAACATTCGCTTGTCATCCGTATCAAATTCATCGTGCTGGGTTGAAACGACAATGGTGTCTATCCGTTGAGGGACGTTGTCATCGGAATAGGCTATGGTCACCTGGGCCTTTGCATCGGGCCGTAAATAGTCTACAGTATTACCCGATCTTCTCAGAACGGCCAGTTCCCGAAGTATTCTGTGTGAAATATCCAGGGCGAGAGGCATGTAATTCTCGGTTTCCCTGGTTGCATACCCAAACATCATCCCCTGGTCCCCGGCGCCCTGTTCTTCCTTTGTCCCCCTGTCGACCCCCTGATTGATATCCTGTGATTGCTCGTGAATTAAGGAAATAACCCCGCAGGAATCACCGCTAAACTGATAGGAGCCTTTGGTGTACCCAATATTGTTGATGACTTCCCTTGCAATGTTCTGAAGGTCCACGTAGGTATGGCTTTTTACTTCCCCTGCCAATATTACCTGTCCGGTGGTTACCAGGGTCTCACAAGCTACCTTACTCTCCGGATCAAAGGCCAGAAAATTGTCTAATAGCGCATCACTGATTTGATCCGCTACTTTATCGGGATGTCCCTCACTGACAGATTCTGAGGTAAACAAATATGCCATAATTGTAATTTGTTATAAAAGCGAAAGATTTGAAGCCGGATACAGTGAAGTTAAAACAGATGCCGACTCCATTTCAGCACGGGCTGCTTTAGCATTTTTTACACTGAACTCTATTCAGGATTTGAGGTTGCAATCAGACAAATCTTTCCTCTAATAATTCCGGGACAAAAGTACGTATTTGCCAATGAAATAAAAATTAAAGCGACATATTAATTATCTCAGGTATTTCAACAACTATTTTTTCTCTTCCCCGAGATACTTTGTATATTGTCTTCCTTATAATCACTCGACACCAACCATAAATCAGGTTACATATGCACATTGCTGTTGCAGGAAACATTGGCGCAGGCAAAACCACCTTAACCAAACTGCTTTCCAGGCATTATAAGTGGGAAGCACATTTTGAAGACGTCGTGGATAATCCCTATTTGGACGACTTTTACACCCAGATGGAGCGCTGGAGTTTTAACCTTCAAATTTACTTCCTGAACAGCAGGTACCGACAAATCCTTAAAATCCGCGAAAGTGGTAAAAATGTGATCCAGGACCGGACCATCTATGAGGATGCCCACATATTTGCACCCAATCTGCATGCGATGGGATTAATGACGAACCGGGATTTCAGCAATTATTCCAGCCTTTTTGATCTTATGGAAAGCTTGGTTCAACCCCCTGATCTTCTCATATATTTAAGAAGTTCAATCCCTAATTTGGTCAATCAGATCCACAAACGCGGGAGGGAATATGAAAATTTGATCTCTATTGATTATCTAAGCCGGTTAAATGAACGTTATGAGGCGTGGGTACACAGCTATGAAAAAGGGAGCCTTTTGATCGTTGATGTGGATAAACTCAATTTTGTAGACAATCCCGAGCACCTGGGTGAGGTTATCAACAAGATCGATGCCGAGATCCACGGCCTTTTTTAACGCGTTCCCCGGAGGTCTGATCTTTCCTTATTGCCATGAAAATTATTTTATAAATCCATTGAACCTGGCATGTTCCAGTGCATCTCTACTTTTTTCGACTAACAGGACGGGGGTGCTTTTGTAATTTTCGAAGAGTCCTCTGACGCGTAACATTTTCTTTTTATGATTTACACTTCTCAGGTAAATGGCTAAAATCCGTTCCGGATAAGCCCTTGAAATATTCATGTATATATCGGCATCCCCCTCCCCACTGTCTCCGATTAAGATGAAATTCAGCGAGGGATAGGTTTTCAGAATGTTGGCTATTTCCTTCTGTTTCTGGGGTTGATCAGCTGGCGTCTTTCTACTTCGCAGGCCCGGAAAATTTCGCAACAAAATGGGGCCTTTGGGAAAATTATTCTTCGTCAGAAAAAACTCCAGATAACGATACAGGTTCCATGGACTATGACTCACATAGAAAATGGGGTTCGCATTATTTCCGGACCTACCTCTGTGCAATTTGTGATAAAACCGGGCTGCTCCCTCGAGGGGAACTCGTTTTTCCGCACTTTTAAAAAAGGTATTCGCTATCACCCGCCATTTTAATGAGGATACTACCCCGGTATGCATGATCGTATCATCGATATCGCTTATAACTCCAAACGCTGCCTCCTTTGAGGGGATCAATATTTCGCCCCTAAAACAATTTTCATTTTTGATCTGCCTGGCATTCCCCAGATCAGTATAGGATATTTCATAGGCTAACCAGCCTTCCTCATTGACATAACCGCCGAGGCTTTCCATTTTCTGGTCAACCAAAAAAAAACCCCCCTGATCTGTTGTGGCGTCTATTATACGGCCGTCCGGGAGCTTTATCTGGATAGGGGCGTTGCGCACTTCGTCTGTCTCGAAACGTTTCCAGGTATTGAGCAGTAATTTAAAAAGGCCCTTTTCAGAAAGATCAATGTCCTCATCCTCCAGGGCTCTGCCCCTGGCATAGAGGTGATCTGTGGTCCCATAACTCTGGAATGCTATTATTTGTAATCTGTCCCTGTTACCAAAAAATCCCATAGACCTAAAGTAGTGATTTGTCTGTGCATTTCACCAATGTAGTAGCGCTTCAAAATTTCCAGATCAAAAAAACCCCTACTTTGCAGTCGGGGTTTAAACATAAAGTTATTTCGGGCTTATTTTACCTTCTCCTTTTCAATTTTTTTTAACTTCTCCTTCGACTCTTCATCTTCATCTGCTTTCAAAGCATCAACCTTTGCTTTTACCTCATCCATGCTGCCCTCAAAAATTTGCTCTGTGGTCAATGTTACTCCATTGTGGGTGGTCGCTGTGGTTAACAGGGCCGTTACCATATCCTCTGTCTGCCGCTCTATGTTCACATGGACTTCTTTTGTGACTTCCTCGGCCATCCCGTCTGCTGCATAGGCGGTTAAGCTATCTGAAGAAAGCGCAATGCTTGGGGCAATAACCAGGGCTACCACGGACATTAGTTTTAACAGGATGTTCAAGGAAGGACCCGAAGTATCTTTAAACGGATCTCCCACAGTATCGCCAACAACAGCTGCTTTATGGGCATCCGTTCCTTTCCTTCCCTGCTCTTCAATCATTTTTTTGGCGTTATCCCAGGCGCCGCCTGCATTCGACTGAAAAATAGCCATCAGTACCCCACAGGTGGTTACACCTGCCAGCAGCCCTCCAAGCATTTCAGCTCCTCCGATGAACCCGGTGGCCACGGGTACGGCAATAGCCAGTAAACCGGGAAAAATCATTTCCTTGATAGAGGCTGTTGTGGAAATGGCCACACACTTCTCGTATTCCGCATACCCGTCTGCTGCATCAAAAATTTTCCGATCTTCTTCCGAAGCCCTGGACATATCAGAATCGTATTTTCTCATGACACCAAGGGCAGCTTTTAATTGAGGAATATCCCTGAACTGGCGCCGTACTTCCTCGATCATTGCCATGGCTGCCCGGCCTACAGCGTTCATGGATAAGGCAGAAAATACAAAAGGCAGCATTCCTCCAACCAAGAGACCTGCCATAATTTCGGGTTGTGAAACATCAATAGCTGTGACATTTGCGGTTTTCATAAAAGCAGCAAATAATGCCAGGGCGGTCAATGCAGCAGAGGCAATGGCAAAGCCCTTTCCAATGGCCGCTGTCGTATTGCCCACGGCATCCAGTTTATCGGTACGTCCCCGGACTTCGCTGGGCAATTCCGCCATTTCTGCAATACCACCGGCATTGTCCGAAATAGGACCGTAAGCATCCACCGCCAACTGAATCCCGGTATTGGCCAACATACCCACGGCAGCAATGGCAATACCATAAAGGCCCGCAAAATAATGGGAGACCAAAATCGCAGCCGCGATCAGGAGAATTGGAATAGCTGTTGACATCATCCCTACGCCAAGGCCGGCAATGATATTCGTGGCAGACCCGGTTTCGGATTGCCTTACGATAGACTTCACGGGTCCTTTCCCTGTTCCGGTGTAATACTCCGTAACCTTTCCAACCAGCAGACCGGCAACAAGACCGGCAATGGTTGCCCAGAAAACGCCCATGGCTGAGAATACCTTTCCACCTATTGTCCAGGCT
>DATGCB010000105.1:0-2380 GCA_035312365.1 Eudoraea sp.
ATGGCAAGGTGATCACTGAAATGGGCCATAAAGTAAATCGTGATGATATTGTAAAGTTCGATGGCCGCTTGCTTAACCCTGAAACAAAAGAATACATACTGCTCAACAAACCAAGGAATTTTATTACCACAACCAGTGATGAAAGAGGCAGGCGGACCGTTATGGAGCTTATCTCCAATGCCTCCAAGGCACGCCTGTTGCCTGTAGGCAGACTGGACCGGAACACCACAGGTTTGTTACTTTTTACAAATGACGGGGACCTTGCCAAGAAACTTACTCATCCAAAGCATGGGGTACGGAAGATCTACCATGTGGAGCTCCACAAAAATCTTAAGCAGGATCACCTTAATAATATACGGGCCGGACTTACTTTAGAGGACGGTCCGGTGCAGGTGGATGAGGTGAGTTATATTGGGAATGCACCCAAAAAGGAGGTAGGTATTGAGATCCATAGTGGAAGGAACCGAATTGTACGACGCATATTTGAGCACCTGGGGTACAATGTTATTAAGCTGGATCGCGTTATTTATGCCGGGCTGACAAAAAAGGACCTGCCGCGGGGCCACTGGCGGCCACTGACCAAACAGGAGGTCATTAATCTGGGAATGATACCATAATTATTGATAGTTAAGCAATTACCCTATATAGAACTACAATGGTTAGAAGATTTTTGTTCTGCGTTTTTCTTATAAGTAGCTTCCCCTTTGCGACGCACGCACAAAAGAAGTTCAAAAATGACTATATAAGAGAAAAGCTGTCTACCTATAAAAATGATATTCGGGGACCATACAAGGATATTCGCTGGTTTTGTACCGATGGGAGTATCAGGGCACCCAAAGATCCATGTCCGGATAATATAGGTCCGGGGGTGCAGCATGCGCGGTATAAGGACGAAGTGGTCGCACTTGGTAAGGAGAACCACCTGTTTTTTGGACAAATCCTTGCTTTTACGGACAAGGAAGGTTTTTGGGATACTGAAAATAACCATTCGCGCTTAAAGCAATACCAGTTGGAAAAATATCTTCGCACGGTGGACAACGGATGGATTTTTCAAAAGGGTCAATATTACCGCGGAGCAATTCAGGCAGAGGATGAGGAGGCCTGGGGCATTGCTTTTTACAAATGGCTTTTAGCCAGTGACGAGGTATTGATAAAAAATTATTTCCTGGTCAGGCAATCCTTAAAGGACATACCGCACAGCGGGGATGACAACCTCGCCCAGTTAATGCGGAGTCAATCTAAAACGATCTCAGACCTCCATGCCCCATTTATGGACCTGCGTGTAAAAATACACGGGCAGCCGGAAGTCGGAGATATTGATAACGTTAGATCATTCCTGCTTAATCACAGGGCTAAACTGACTCCTGACCTGAATTCAAGATTTGTTGCATTGCTGGGGACCATGACCGAGTTTTTTAAGCCTGTAGACATCAAAGGACTTCCTAAAAAAGCCCCGTTGACCAGGAACACCCCCTTAGGGAATGCACTTTTGGCCTACGCATCCCAGGATGGTTCGGATACAGCGGCTGCTATCCTGGTTCCTCAAACGGCTGAGTTGCTCATGGAAATCCGGAAGGAAATCCTGAACGAAAAACGCCCGATGGCCAGACTTCAGCTTCTTGATATTACTTTAAAACTGGAAGAAATACTTTTCAAGAATGCCTCACTCTGGCAACCCAAAAACCTTAAAGATCAGCTTTCCAAGGTTTGTAACCTTGGATTGGCTGCTGCCGGGGCAGGTTATCTGGAACTTTGGGAATGGGAGGAGATTGAAGGTGATCTGGGCAGCACGGAACATGATTCCCTCACTCTGGCCGAATTAACGGAAATGCTGGAAACTGCACGGGGTGCTGTTGAATGGAGCGCTGCCATGGTCAAGGCGGCTTATCAGGATATAGCCGACACTTATTCAGGTTTTGAACCCATAGCACATGGATTTATAGATGACAAAATCAGGGGATCAATTGCATTGTATTTAGGGAAGAGTGTTGGGGAGTTAGGGGATTTTATCGCTCTGGAATCTGCCTTGACAAACAAGGTGATGGGTATCCCCAACCAAAGCTCCATTCGCGGGCTTAATCCCGGCTATGCCCTTGGCGAACTTGTCGTTGTACCGGGCTCACCGGAGGACATTGAGGTTTCTTCAGATAAGATATATATTTTTCAGCGTTCCCCGTCGGATCTGAAACCCGTTGCGGGAATTGCTACGGTTGCTGAAGGCAATATGGTATCCCACGTGCAATTACTCGCCAGAAATTTGGGGATACCCAATGCAGCTTTATCAGATGACAATCTTGAAAATCTGAAAAAATTTCATGGCCAGCAAGTGTTTTATGCCGTTTCACATAAGGGCAATGTGATTTTAAAACCCGAGTCCGGG
>DATGCB010000106.1:0-2604 GCA_035312365.1 Eudoraea sp.
TTGATATCGACCCCAATATGCACCCCACATTTGAACACCACGCCCTCCTCTTCTAAAATGCGGAGCCTGCGGTCAATGATATGTTTTTCCATTTTAAAATCGGGAATCCCGTACCGCAATAATCCGCCCGGTTTTCCATCACGTTCAAATACAGTTACCGCGTGTCCTGCCCGATTCAGTTGCTGGGCGGCCGCCAGCCCTGCCGGTCCCGAACCAACCACGGCCACTTTTTTTCCCGTTCGGTTTGCCGGAGGTTTAGGTACTACCCAACCTTTTTTAAAGGCAGTCTCTACTATGTTTTTTTCAATGTTTTCAATGGACACAGGATCTTCATTGATGCCAAGAACACATGCCTCCTCACAGGGTGCGGGACAGAGCCTTCCCGTAAATTCCGGAAAATTATTGGTGGCATGCAGGATCTCAGCGGCCTTGTCCCATTTACCCCTGTAAACCGCATCATTGAAATCGGGTATCAGATTGCCGAGCGGACAACCACTGTGGCAGAATGGAATCCCGCAATCCATGCAGCGGGCTCCCTGTTCCCTGAGTACTTTTTCCTTTAGCGGGCGTGTGAATTCCTTGAAATTTTTAACGCGCTCCTCTACCGGGGCATATTGTTCTACCTTCCTATCGAATTCCAAAAATCCCGTAATCTTTCCCATAGTTCGACTATATCACTTCTATTTTTTCCCGTTCCAGGCGGATAAGTGCCTGCTTGTATTCCTCAGGGAATATTTTAATAAATTTTGGCAGCGACCGCTCCCATTTTTCCAATATGCGCTGTGCGAGCGGACTCAGAGTAGCATTGTAATGATTTTCAATGAGTTGTTTAAGTTGGGCAATATCCTTATCCTCATCAACCTTTAAAAGATTTAATGCTTCCGTATTGCACCTTTTTTCAAAGGTCTTGTTTTCATCAAAAATGTAGGCAATACCCCCGCTCATTCCCGCACCAAAATTCCGGCCTACCTCCCCGAGGATAACGGCAATGCCTCCTGTCATATATTCACAACCATGATCCCCAATTCCTTCCACGACGGCGTGGGCTCCTGAGTTTCTAACACAGAAACGCTCACCGGCTTTTCCATTGATATAAGCTTCTCCCGATGTAGCTCCATAGAGACACACATTTCCCGTGATGACATTATCTTCCGGTTTCAGGGTTGATTTCTCAGGAACTTTAATAACCAGTTTCGCCCCGGACAGGCCTTTGCCCAAATAGTCGTTGGTGTTCCCATTCACCACCATGGTAAGGCCCTTTGTGGCAAAAGCCCCGAAGCTTTGCCCGGCCGCCCCTGTAAATATGAGTTTAAGGGTATTATCTGGTAATCCTTCCGCCCCGTAGATCTTGGATATTTCATTGCTTATGATTGCCCCAACGGCCCTGTTCGTATTATTTATGGGAAATTCAAGCGCGATCTTTTCTTTTCTGAACAACGCCGGGTGGGCCTTGTCTAAAATGGAGAATTCGATTGAATTTTCAATTCGATGTTTTTGTTTCTGCGTATTGTAAAATTTTGTTCCCTTGGGAACGTCTACCTGGTACAAAATAGGTGCCAGGTCAATGCCTTGTGCCTTATAATGGTTTATTGCTTTTTTACTGTCCAATTTGTGGACCTGCCCAACCATTTCATTTACGGTGCGGAAGCCAAGGGATGCCATAATCTCTCTTAATTCCTGGGCGACGAAGTACATATAGTTAACTACATGCTCTGGTTTCCCGTCAAACTTTTTGCGCAATTCAGGATTCTGGGTTGCAATCCCGACCGGACAGGTATTCAGGTGGCAAACCCGCATCATAATGCAACCGGAAGCAACCAGCGGTGCGGTGGCAAAACCAAATTCTTCCGCTCCCAGGAGACAGGCGACGGCAACGTCCCTGCCTGTTTTCAACTGCCCGTCACATTCAAGTACGATCCGGTTTCTCAAATCATTTAAAACAAGGGTTTGCTGTGCTTCTGCGATGCCCAATTCCCATGGCAACCCTGCGTGTTTCAGGGAAGTAAGGGGGGAGGCCCCGGTTCCTCCATCAAAGCCGGAGATAAGGATAACATCTGCCTTTGCCTTGGAAACACCAGCGGCTACAGTACCAACCCCTACTTCCGAAACTAATTTTACATTGATCCGGGCCTTTCTGTTTGCAGATTTTAAGTCGTAAATTAATTGCGACAGATCTTCAATAGAATAAATATCATGATGGGGCGGAGGTGATATCAGGCCAACATAAGGGGTGGAATTTCTTGTTTTGGCTATGGAAGGGTTTACTTTGGGCCCCGGTAATTGCCCCCCTTCTCCGGGTTTAGCACCCTGGGCCATTTTTATTTGTATTTCCAGAGCATTGGTGAGGTAGTTGGAGGTTACTCCAAACCGTCCGGAAGCGACCTGTTTTATGGCACTGTTACGCCAGTCCCCTGACTGGTTTTTGTAAAATCGATCCGCATCTTCGCCCCCTTCCCCGGAATTGCTTTTACCCCCGATCCGGTTCATGGCTATGGCGAGGTTTTCGTGGGCTTCCTTGCTGATGGACCCATACGACATGGCACCCGTCTTAAACCGCTTTACGATTTCCGTCCAGGGTTCAACCTCCTCTATTGGGATAGGGTC
>DATGCB010000107.1:0-4330 GCA_035312365.1 Eudoraea sp.
TTCCTTTTCAAATATATTTCCGTCCCTTTGAATAGTGATCGTATTTCCATTGACGATTTCCAGGGGAAGTCGTGAGAACCTGTCTACTTTTTGCCCGTCCACGGCAACAATAAGATCCCCTGTCTGAACGCCCAATTTGTCCCCGATCGACTTTTCTGTAACGAAGAAACCATCTTTAAGGCTATCCGCTAAAATATATTGATCCCCATAAGAATACGCCATCCCAATGTATATGATGACGGCCAGGATAAAGTTCACGGTAACGCCCCCTAACATGATGATCAACCGCTGCCAGGCGGGTTTGCTGCGAAACTCCCATGGTTTTGGTTCTTCGGCCATCTGTGCCGTATCCATACTCTCGTCTATCATCCCGGCTATTTTTACATAGCCCCCCAACGGCAGCCAGCCTATTCCATAGATGGTTTCGCCGATTTTCTTCTTAAAAAGTGAAAATTTAATATCAAAAAAAAGGTAAAATTTTTCAACCCTCGTCCTGAATATTTTGGCAGGTATAAAGTGCCCCAGCTCATGCAGGACGATCAGGAGGGAAAGACTCAAAAAAAACTGGATGGTCTTGATCAATATGGGACTCATGTAACTTTTCTAAAATTAAAACGCACAAAAGTACACTTTTACAGGGTCTTACAAAAAGAAAAGACCGGGGCTGGCCTATATTTAAGAAACATTTAGCAGCAATGTCCGTCCAGGGGTTTGAATGCCTGCCAGTACTGCTGTACCTTTGCAAAAAATGATATGCGGTCCATCTTTGCCAGATACAGATTTTTTGGAACAGTGTTGCTGCTGCTTTCCTGCGTGATCGTATTTCTCTTTTACAATGCATTGCGGCCAAAAGAGGTCCTGCCGGTTTACCAACCGGCGGATTTTAACCCTGAACTGGTGGACAGTACGCTACACTACGTTAAAAAGTACCATACCATTGACGACTTTTCTCTGATCAATCAAAATGGCAAGGTGATCACTCAGGAAGATTACTATAATAAAATCTATGTGGCCGATTTTTTCTTTACAACCTGCCCTACCATTTGTCCTGTCATGACGAAAAATATGGCCCGTATTCAATCGAGGATCATGAAGGATGATGACGTATTATTACTGTCACATTCAGTAACCCCTGAAATTGATTCCATACCACAACTAAAAAAATATGCAGTTGAAAAAGGAGTCGTGGATGGCAAATGGAACCTGGTCACCGGCGATAGGAAGCAAATTTATACACTTGCGAGAAAATCCTATTTAGCCGTAAAAGACGATGGTGACGGAGGGCCCTTTGATATGATCCATACAGAAAACTTTATCCTGGTGGACAAGGAAAAAAGAATCCGGGGTACCTATGACGGTACCAACCCGGAGGAGATTGAGGAACTGATGGTGGATCTTGAAATTCTTAAAGCTTCATACAAAGAGTAAATTCCAATTTCCGGGCATTAAAATTCAAATCATCAGTTTTGGAAATTGGAATTTAATAATTTTTGGGATTTGCCTGAATTAATCGCGCTTTTTCTCTTATTTTTGCCCTTACTTATAATCAATCTAAATAAAAATTGAGGGTTACGGTTGCACATCTAAAACACGGAGAGAAAGGCATCATCAGGGAATTTGATGAAGATATACTGCCAATAAAGCTTTTAGAGCTGGGGTGTCTTCCCGGAAATGAGGTTGAAATGATTCAGGTAGCCCCTTTTAAAGATCCGCTTTATATCAATGTAAACGGTTCCCATATTGCCATCAGAAGGTCGGTTGCCTCCCTTATCGAATTAGACCTCCTTGAAGTTAATCCGGGGTTATGAGCAGGAATATCAATGTTGCACTTATTGGCAACCCCAATACCGGGAAGACTTCCGTCTTTAATCAACTCACCGGGCTAAAACAAAAAGTAGGGAACTATCCGGGCATCACTGTAGAAAAAAAAGAAGGCATTTGTAAACTTCCAAGAGGTGTTAAAGCACATATTCTGGACCTTCCCGGCACCTACAGCCTTAACACCACTTCCCTGGACGAAAGTGTCGTGGTGGAATTGCTGCTTAACAAAAATGACAAAGACTTCCCGGATGTGGCCATGGTGATCAGTGATGTGGAAAACCTGAAGCGGAATCTGCTGTTGTTCACTCAGATTAAAGACCTTAAGATTCCTGTTATTCTGGTGATCAACATGGCTGACCGCATGACCAGGAAAGGGATTTCCCTCGATATTCCTCTGTTGGAACAGAAACTGGACACCAAAATTGCTCTGGTAAGTACCCGTAAAGGCGTGGGAATAGAGCGGATAAAGGAGCTGATCGCAGATTATAAAAACCTATCTGTCGCCCAAAATGTTGATATCACCGGAATTGCACCGGAATATTTTGAACGCCTAAAGCGGACATTTCCCAGGGAAGACCTGTACAAACTTTGGCTCGTAATTACCCAGGACGTGAATTTCATGCCCATCGAGAAAAAGGAAGTGCAGGATACCTCGTCATTCGCCACTAAATCCAAATCAGAACTTAAGCGGTTGCAGCAAAAAGAGACCATTTTGAGGTATCAGTTCATCAACCGGATCCTTAAAGAAACGTACAAAGTGGATCTCAATGCCGCCAAGGGGTTCCGGGCTACCCTGGACAAAGTACTGACCCATAAGTTTTTTGGGTACCTTATTTTCTTTTTGATCCTGCTGACCATTTTCCAGGCCATATACGATTGGAGCAGTTACCCCATGGATTTTATTGATGAACAATTTGCCGGGGCCAGTGAGTGGGTGAAAAATACTTTGCCAACAGGCGTTTTTACCAATCTGATTGCCGAAGGCATTCTGGCGGGGATCGGGGGTATTGTGATCTTTATTCCTCAGATTGCCTTTTTGTTTCTATTTATTTCCCTGCTTGAGGAATCGGGTTATATGAGCCGGGTGGTTTTTTTGATGGACCGCCTGATGCGTCCTTTTGGGCTTAGTGGCAAAAGTGTGGTACCCCTTATATCGGGTACGGCTTGTGCCATCCCTGCTGTGATGGCCACCCGAAACATCGAAAACTGGAAAGAACGGCTCATTACCATCCTGGTAACCCCGTTTACCACCTGTTCTGCCCGTCTGCCGGTCTATCTGATCATCATTGCACTGGTCATCCCCGAAGGACGATTTCTGGGATTGAGTTACCAGGCCCTGACCCTTATGTTATTGTACCTGATTGGTTTTGGGGCAGCGATCTTATCGGCCATGATACTGAACAACCTTCTGAAGATCAGGAGCAGGACGTTCTTTGTCATGGAGATGCCCAATTATAAATTACCCCTGTTAAAGAACGTGGCGTATACCGTGATCGAAAAAACAAAGAGTTTTGTGTACGGTGCGGGGAAAATAATACTCGCCATTTCAATTATCCTGTGGTTTTTAGGTTCCAATGGCTTTTCGAGGGAATTTAATAATGCAGAGACGATTGTTAAAGATAAGATCAGGACGGCAGGATTTACGGAATACAACCAGAGGAGTATTACCAACGACTTGCTGGAATACGAACATTCACTGGAGGATAGGGTAAGCCAACAGGGTACTTTTGTATCGCCTGAAGTACTCTCGGATTCCCTGGAGCAATACAAGGATGCACTCTTTAAAAGGGCTGAAAAACAGGAAATAGCCGGCTATAAATTGGAGGAGTCCTATATTGGCTATATGGGGAAGGCCATAGAACCCGTGGTGCGACCGCTGGGCTATGATTGGAAGATCGGTATTGCGGTGCTGACCTCCTTTGCCGCCAGGGAAGTGTTTGTAGGAACCCTGGCCACGATATACAGTGTTGGCAACGACGAGGAGGAAACCATAAAACAAAGGATGGCTGCTGAGGTTGATGCCAGGACCAGGAGGCCGTTGTTTAACCTGGCTTCGGGCATCTCTTTGTTGCTTTTTTATGCCTTCGCCATGCAGTGTATGAGTACACTGGCCATTGTAAAAAGAGAGACCAACAGCTGGAAATGGCCGTTGGCTCAATTGGTTTTTATGAGTGTTTTTGCGTATATTGTAGCATTGATCGCGTATCAAATATTAAAGTAGTTATGGAACTTTTTCAAACTTTCTTGGTCTACCTTACCCTGGCCATTGCCATCGGGTACCTCGCTAAAAAATTCTTTTTACCCAAAAGGCTTTTTGCCTCAAAAAAGAATAGCGCCAAACCCTGTGGTCATGAAGATTGCGGCTGCCACTGAATCGCCGCGCTTTGATATTTGCCTCCCATCCGCTTCTCCATATTTTCTTTTTGCAGCTTGCATTATTCCATAAACATACTATGCTGTTCCTGATATGATTTGACCCGGTATTGCATCTGAATTCACCTATTTCCAT
>DATGCB010000108.1:0-10980 GCA_035312365.1 Eudoraea sp.
GTGTTACATTGGGTGTATTGAGGACAAAATGGAGACTGCCGCGGATGCTCTTTACTTCCTCTGGATCTTTGGAATTGACCACCCATGTGGCCACTAAGTTTAAGATCTGCTCTTTTTTGTCAATCCCGAACTATGGGGCCTAAATATAAAAAAAACAGTGATTTATGCCTGTGCAACTGCTTCGGAGCATATGAAACTCTTGTTATTACCACCCATGATTGGGCCGGTACGACGCCCGCAGGGGATGATCGGCGGAGGGGACGATGTTTATCATTTCCGGGAAAGGTACTTCCGGAGTTTCGTCGGTGGTACCGAATTCAGAAAGTTACACTTTAATACTCACCCCTTTTCCGGCTACATTTTTTTCGGAATCAAAGTAAAAATCGATCCGGCCTAAATTAAGGCCAAAACAGCCAACCTGGTTGACCAGGACTTGTTGTTCCATCCGATTCCGTCTGACGACAGGGGTCTCTAAAAAAGTATGGGTATGGCCGCCAATTATGAGATCAATATCCTGGGTTTTTGACGCCAGGACCAGATCGCTCGGCCTTTGAGGCTCATTTTCATAGGCGTATCCAAGGTGAGACAGGCAGATTACCAGATCACACCCCTGTTCCTCCCTTAATATCCTGCTCATATCCCGGGCAATTTCTATAGGTTCCAGGTATATTGTCTCCTTGTAGAGGGCTTTTGTAACCAAACCTTCCAGTTGTATGCCCAAACCAAAAACACCAATTTTAATCCCGTCAAGCAGGTAGGTGTTGAAAGGTTTCGCAAAACCGTTCATGACGGTATTCGTAAAATCATAATTTGCCGAGAGCAGCTGAAATGTTGCATGGGGCATTTGCGCCAACAGGCCTTCAATACCGTTGTCGAAATCATGATTTCCAATGGTGGCGGCATCGTAATTGAGTTTGCTCATCAATTTAAATTCCAATTCGCCCCCGTAGAAGTTAAAATAGGGGGTGCCCTGAAAAATATCCCCTGCATCCAGCAGCAATGTATTCGGATTTTCGTTACGGATATTCGCTACCAGGGCGGCACGCCGCGCCAGGCCTCCCATATTTGGATAAGCGGAGTGATCTTCCGGGAACGGATCTATATGACTGTGCACATCATTGGTGTGCAGAATGGTAATGTGTTTTTTTCTAAAAGTCTGGCAGGAACTTAAAGTGAGCCCTCCCAGACCAACAAAGGCAGAACCCGAGGCCGCAGTTCTTAAAAAGCTACTTCTTCTCATCTTCATTCCAGTTTCATAAAACGATCATCCACGACGGGGGCAACGGTATCCACCTTCTTAAAATAATCGATCATCGCATTGCGGATAAGATAATTTGTTTCGGTAAATCGCAATCCCCCCTTAAAAAATCCCATATTATCACCGCCCTGAACAAGATAGCCGGAAGTCGCAACCTGATAGGTCCGATGCTCGTCAAAGGGTTCCGACTGAATATTGACCGATTGCAGCTTCCCCTGTTTGTCGAGAATAATTTGCAATCCGGCAATAGGGTGTGGCCGTTCGGCCCTGATCAGAAAGGCTACCAGTTCCCTGACAGATTTACCGTTCAATTCAACGACCACAATGGAATTTTCAAAAGGCATCACCTCATAGGCTGTCCTTGCGGTAATGTTGCCCCTGGAAATGATACTTCGGATCCCACCGTGGTTCAGGACGACAAAATCAATGTCGTCTCCGGTCCGCGATTTGAATATGGGCCCTGCCTCCATTAAAATGATGTCGGCCACTAGATTACCGGCCGTCGTGTTATACCTGCCGTCTTCCTTGGAGATCATGTTTGGCGCAAAGGCCAGGGCACTGTCAAGCACCTCATTTAACCGATTGCGATACGGGGTAACAAAGGCTTCAATTGAATCAATGGCCTTGATGGCATCATTGATAACCAGCTGTTTTCCCTTAACTTGAGACAAAGTATGAGCCTCCTGCCTGCATGAAAAAACTCCTAAAATCGTTATAATTATAACAAAATGTTTTATTTTTAAAAACATATTCCTTTTTATCTTAGCCTCGGAGTTGCATGGATATTAATTACATTTGTAGAAATGTAAATGTACATGTTTTTAAAGGGACTTACAGATAAATTTAAGTACAAATCGGGGCTTAAATTTTTGAAGCAAGAGCTCAGTCATCCTTCCGAAGCAGTGGATAGGACAAAGGGAGTTACCTCTGTAGGAGTGATCGTGGATATGGACAAATTTGACAAAACAGAGCTCTTCTATGATTTTGTAGAAGATTTAAATCTGCGACCAAATGGTGTTAAGGTCATCGGATATAAAAGCTATTACGATAAAAATTCGCCCTATGCCACCCCTGTTTTTTCAGACAAGGACCTGGGCTGGAACGGGGCTATTGAAAATAGTTACGCACTGGAGTTTTTAAGCAGGGAATATGATCTTTTGGTGAATTATTACACCCAGGATAATTTGTTGCTCCAATTGATGACCATAAAAACCAGGGCCAGGATCAATGTGGGATTTCCGGAGGTGGACCACGTTTACAACGATATCATCATGGAGACATCCATGAAAGATTTTAAAACATTTAAACAGGAATTGAAGAAATATCTTGGCGTACTGAACGAAATTAATATATGAAGAAACTACGCGGCACAGGAGTAGCTTTGGTGACCCCATTCAGGACCGACCTTTCTGTTGATGAAAGGGCATTGCGTAATATTGTACGCTATTGTATCGACGGCGGTGTTGACTACCTTGTCGTCTTGGGTACTACCGCGGAATCGGTGACCCTTGGAAAAACCGAAAAACAGCTCGTAATGAAAACGGTCGTTTCCGAAAATGCAGGGAAATTGCCTTTGGTAGTGGGTATTGGAGGTAATAACACCGCTCAGCTTGCCGAAGAACTCCGAAATACGAACCTTGAACACTTTGATGCGGTACTTTCGGTTTCTCCCTATTACAACAAACCGACCCAGGAAGGTATTTATCAGCATTTTAAGGTACTCAGTTCGGCTTCGTCAAAACCGTTGGTGTTATACAACGTACCTTCAAGGACCGGGAGCAATATGCTTCCCGACACAGTCTTGAGGCTGGCTAATGACTGTCCCGGTATTGTAGCTATCAAGGAGGCATCGGGAGACATGGAGCAGGTCCGTGAAATTATTCAAAGTGCTCCGGATGGTTTTAGGGTGATATCAGGGGATGACTTTACAGCGTTACAGACGGTGCTGGCAGGAGGAATAGGGGTCATATCAGTTCTGGGTCAGGGCATACCGGCAGAGTTTTCCAAAATGATCAGGTTGGGCCTGCATGGGAACACCAAGGAGGCCGGTGTGTTGCACAGTACCTTGAAAGATGGGATGGATCTTATTTTCAGGGAAGGGAATCCGGCCGGGATCAAGGCCATATTTGAAGTCCTGGGATTATCCCGGGCGGTAGTTAGATTACCCCTTGTTGAAGCATCCGGGGAATTGAAATCCCTCATCGCTTCATTCATGAAGTCATATGTTAATATATCCGCCCAGGGAATTGGCCCGTGATCTGCGTTAAATGTTCGCCAAAATAGCGGTGCATTGTCATGAAACTGACTATTTTAGCCCAAAAGAAATTGTTTTTTATTCCGTCAATTATCCCTAATTTTGCAAAATGTTTTTTAAAATGAGGCGATTTTTCCTTTTGATGGCCCTTGCCGTGGTTCTGTATTCCTGCAATGAGTACCAAAAGGTACTGAAGAACGAGGATGTTAAAGCCAAATATGATCTGGCTGAAAAATATTACGAGGAAGGGGATTTTAAACGGGCGAACCGGATTTTTGAACAGATCGCTCCTAAATATGTGGGAAAACCTCAAGGCGAACGCGTTATGTTCTTTCTTGCAAATTCCTATTATAAAAGAAGGGACTACAATTTTGCAGGATACCAGTTTGAGCGGTTTTTAAAGTCCTATCCCAAAAGTGATAAAGCCCCTGAGGCTTCATTTTTAGGAGCTAAAAGCTATTACATGCTTTCACCCAGGTATTCACTGGACCAAACCGATACTGACAAAGCGTTGGGCAAATTACAGATTTTTATCAACTCTTACCCGGAGTCGGAGTATCTTGCTGAAGCCAACATCATGGCACAGGAATTAACCACGAAAAAGGAGCGTAAGGCTTTTGAAATTGCCAAACAGTTTACCAAACTGGGGAAATCCTATATCCTGGAATATAACATTTCTGCCATCGCTGCTCTTGATAATTTTATTTCTGACAATCCCGGGTCAATATACAGGGAAGACGCACTTTTTCTGAAAATTGAGGCCACCACCAATTTGGCGCTCAACAGTACCCAGTCGAAAAAACAGGAACGTTTGGAAACGGCGAAGGCAGCCTATGACAATTTGTTAAAGTATTACCCAGATACCAAATACACCAAAGATGCCAACGATTTGGTAGAAAAAGTAAATAAAGAATTGCAAAATTATTCCCAACAAGAAAATCTTTCAAAATGAATATGAACGAATTAAAGAACTCCAGTGCCCCGGTTTCCACGGTTACGATCAACAGAAATGAGTTTGATAAGAAAACCGATAATATTTATGAGGCTATATCCATCTCTGCAAAGCGCGCTATCCAGATCAATTCGGAAATAAAAAAAGAGCTTCTGGAGAAATTGGAAGAGTTTGCAACCTACAGTGACAGCCTTGAAGAGGTTTTTGAGAACAAGGAGCAGATTGAAGTGTCCAAATTCTACGAAAAACTTCCAAAACCCCACGCGCTTGCCGTTATGGAGTGGCTGGAAGACAAGATATACTACAGAAATACGGAGAAAGACGAACAGTAGGATGTTGGGCGGTAAAAACATCCTTTTGGGGATTACCGGAGGTATCGCCGCTTACAAAACCACGTTTCTGATTCGCTTACTGATTAAAGCCGGGGCTCAAGTTAAAGTTATTTTAACAGAGAGTGCCGGCTCATTTGTTTCACCACTGACGCTGGCTACCCTGTCCAAAAACCCTGTACTACACAGTTTCGTGAAGGAAGAGGAAGGAAGCCTTGATTGGAACAATCACGTTGAGTTAGGGCTGTGGGCAGATCTCATGCTTATTGCACCGGCTACGGCCAACACCCTGTCTAAAATGGCCCATGGGACCTGTGACAATCTTTTGATGGCGGTGTATCTCTCGGCAAAGTGCCCCGTGTTTATTGCCCCTGCAATGGATCTGGACATGTACAATCACCCCTCGACCACCGCTTCATTCGAAAAAGTACAGTCTTTTGGGAATATATTGATCCCCGCGGCGACCGGGGAATTGGCCAGTGGCCTCTATGGAGAAGGTCGCATGGCGGAACCGGAGGACATTGTTGCCTTTATGCTGGACTACTTGTCCAGCGGCCTCCCGCTAAGCGGCAAGAGGGTTCTGATCACTGCCGGCCCCACCTATGAGGCTATCGATCCCGTTCGCTTTATTGGAAACCATTCCTCGGGGCAGATGGGGTATGAACTGGCCCGTGTTGCAGCTGATCTTGGAGCTGATGTCATCCTGGTGTCCGGCCCATCACACTTTTCTATTACGCATCATTTAATCAAGCGCATACAAATAGTATCAGCAGAGGAAATGTATGCTGCGGTCCATCAGTATTACGGTGATATGGATATTGTAATTTGTGCTGCTGCGGTGGCCGACTACCGGCCCCTGGCAACTGCCCGTCAAAAAATTAAGAAGACCTCTGAGAAACTTACCATCGATCTCGTCCGGAATAAGGATATTTTAGCATCCCTGGGGAAAGCAAAGAATAATCAGTTTTTAGTTGGATTTGCCCTGGAGACGGAAAATGAAATCGATAATGCCAGTGGTAAACTACGCAGAAAAAACCTGGACGCCATCGTACTTAACTCCTTAAACGATGAGGGGGCAGGCTTTGGCAGGAACACGAATAAAATCTCCTTTATTGATAAGAATTTGGAGATAAAATCGTTTGATCTAAAGACTAAGGCTGCCGTTGCCGTGGATATTTGGAATGAAATTATAAACAGACTGGATCATGCGTAACCCTTTTATACTGTTGTTTTGTTTTGCATATGGCATGGTCCTAACTGCCCAGGAACTCAATTGTACAATCACCTTAAATTCTGACCAGGTAGGGCAAACAAATCAGCAGATATTCAGGACCCTGGAGCGCTCCCTGAACGATTTTGTCAATAAAAATGTGTGGACAAACAGGGTGTATAAGGAAAATGAACGCCTGAATTGCCGAATGTTTATTACAGTAACCGAATACGATTCCAACAGGTTTGGCGCAAATATCCAGTTGCAATCCTCCAGACCGGTCTACAATACCTCCTACGAAAGTCCTGTTTTCAATTACAAGGACAACCAATTCAATTTTGAATACATCGAGTTTCAGCCCCTGATCTACAACAGCAACAATTTTGATTCAAACCTGGTCGGTGTACTATCTTATTACGTTTACATTATGCTAGGTTTGGATGCGGATACATTTTCTCTGGAAGGGGGAACAGACTTTTACAAACAGGCGCAGCAAATTGTCACTCAGGCCCAGGGAAGTAATTTTTCGGGATGGAGTCAGTCTGCATCAGAAAACAGAACGCGGTTTGAGCTGGTAGACAATCTGCTGTCAAATACCTTCAGGGAATACAGGATAGCAATGTACAATTACCATCGCAAAGGCCTCGATATCCTCGGAGACAACAACAGTACCGGAAAGCAGGTGATAGCCGGTTCCATGAGATTGTTTGAAACACTGATCAAACGTCGGCCCAATGCCTTTCTGATTCAAACCTTTTTCGATGCCAAATCCGAGGAAATTCAGAATATTTTTTCAGATGGCCCGAAGGTGGATATCGTAAAACTAAAAGAAACCCTGAATAGGGTGGCACCTTTCTATTCCGGCACCTGGAACGAAATTCAGTATTGAACTCCCCCTCTTCATATTTTCCTTTTTGAAGAAACGCATCTGCGAAAACCACAGGTAGTTGGTTCCTTCGGAATCATTTTTTCGGTATTATTTTACCGGATAAAATATATCGGTTTCAATTTCATTGGGTTGCACCGTAGTGGGATCGTTCACGTACATTTCGTAAATGGGGCCGTTCACCGTTAACTGATGATCCTGAATATAGGCATTTACAGCCTCGTGCGCCTCATCATCGCCCGTACCGTAATTTCCGAATTTCGAAACCGTTACCCTGTTTCCCGCAGGCAGGATCATGCTTTGCATTCCCGCACCCGCATTCAGGGCTTTCCCTTTATTTAAGAAGATCCCCACCATAAAGTCGGTTTCCCCTGCTTCTTCATCCCATTTGGTAAAGATGGCTCCGGGAACAAATTCCCCGTATTCCAGCCCATTTTTCAAGGCGTATTCCCCCGCCATAGGCATTGATTCCATGTAAATTTTCTGCATGGCCTCCGCATCTATTTTCGAAGAATGAGCATATCCAACGAATTTTTGGGCTCCGCCAGTTTTCACACTCACTTCCCCAAGAGACCAGGCATTGGCCATTTCCGCATATTCTTTTGCCCTGACCTGCGCCAGGCTGTCTAATCGTTCCAATCCCCGTTCGAACATAGGTGCCATCATATTCTCATAACCACCGCTGATCGCGCTGAAAAATTTCATCATATAGGGAACGCGACTGGCCCGCATGCCCCAGGTAACAGACGTGGTTCCGCCTTCGGAAGGTTCAAATTTCCAAAACGCGGTGGAGGTTCCCATACTGCCAAAATCCAGTTCATCTGCCTGTGATTTATGGGGAACGGATTCCACGCGTGTAGCTTTGCCATCACCTTCCTTACTGCTCCATGTATAAGAGGACCCGGGGCCTTTTGTTCTCTCTTCATAGGTAATGCTCAGTGTTGGGTCGTCCTCATTCCATGGCCCCCATTCTTCCCATTTCCTATAGTCGTCAACCTGTTCGAAAACCACCTCAACAGGCGCCTGAACGATTCTCGTTTTTGTAAATTCATATTCGCCGGGTTGCATGGTGGTATATATGGCCAGGCCAATAACGACCACCAGGATCAACAACAATATATATTTTAAAATTTTCATTGTTAATGGATTTTAGTTGTCACTCTCTAAATTACAAAATTTCATAGCTGCATGCCATTGACCCACCAGAAAAAAAAGGCAGTACTTGCCAGGGATGAGGCTTCGGATTGTTAGATTCTTTTTTTGATCCGCTTTTTTTCTAAATGCAATATCGATTATCTTTATCCCCTAATCAGAACTGTCCGTTGCTACGCCAATTGTCCATTAAGAATTATGCGTTGATCGATGACCTGAACGTAACGTTTGGTCGCGGTTTTACAACAATTACGGGAGAAACAGGTGCCGGTAAATCCATCTTATTGGGAGGTTTGTCTCTTGTGCTCGGAAAACGGGCAGATCTGTCCGTCCTTCAGGATAAGGACCGCAAATGTATTATTGAAGCTGAATTTTCCCTGGAAAACTATGGGCTGGAACCTTTCTTTGTAATACACGAGCTGGATTACGACCGCAATACCATCCTCAGAAGAGAAATTCTCCCCGGAGGTAAGTCCAGGGCCTTTATCAACGATACCCCTGCTACCCTGGAGGTACTATCACAACTGGGAGCACGTTTGGTCGATGTACATTCCCAGCACCAGACCCTGCAATTGACAGAACACGATTTCCAATTGAAAGTGATCGATGCATTGGCCTCGAACGCCGGCGTTTTAAATGACTACAAAAAGGTATTGGAGCAGTACCAACACACTTCTAAAGAGTTAAATGAGCTGGTCTACTTTCAGCAAAATGCAATTAAAGAGCAGGATTATAACACGTTCCTTTTCAATGAGCTGGAGGCAGCTGACTTGAGCACTGGAATGCTGGAGGAACTGGAAGAGCAATACGAACAATTGAGTAATGTGGAAACCATTATGGAGCAGTTGGCCGCCGGCCATAGAATAATGAGTGATGAACAGGTTGGCATCCTCTCGATGATGTCAGGACTTAAACAGGCGACCGCCAAACTTGCTTCCTTCGGCACGCAGTATTCCCAACTGAATGACCGTATCCAGTCGGTCTTCCTGGAAGCCAACGATGTTTCAGAAGAAATACAAAGACTGCATGAATCTGTTGAGGCCAATCCTCAATTGCTGGAAACGGTCAATGCGAAACTCCGGATGTTATTTGATTTGCGAAAGAAACATTCGGCTGCCGATGTGGCAGAACTTATGGCGATCAGGGAAACCCTTGAGGAAAAAATACGGGTAACCGAACATCTCGATGAAGATATTGCACAAAAAAAGCAGCTACTGACTTCGCTTGAAGAGGATTTAACAGGAAAAGCAGCTGCTTTATCGGAACGGCGGAGGGAGGTGGCACCCGGGTTAAAAGGACGACTGGAGCAGGCCCTGGCTGGCCTGGGGATGCCCAATGCAAGTTTTAAAATTGAGGTACAGGCGGCTTCAACCTTCAGGGGCAATGGAAAAGATGATCTTGTCTTTCTTTTTTCTGCAAATAAGGGCACGGATTACGGGGACCTGAAAAAAGTGGCTTCAGGCGGGGAGTTATCACGCATCATGTTAACAATTAAAGCCATTCTTGCTCAATATGAACAGCTACCGACCATGATGTTCGATGAGATAGACACAGGTGTTTCCGGAGAGATTTCGAACAATATGGGCGAAATCATGTACCAGATGAGTAAACATATGCAGATCTTTTCAATCACACATCTCCCGCAGGTTGCCTCTAAGGGGAATCAGCATTTTAAGGTTTACAAGGAAGACGATAAACATAGTACGCACACCAAAATGAAGGCTTTGAACGAAGACGAAAGGGTAGTGGAGCTTGCCGAAATGCTTGGCGGGAAGTCCCTTTCAGAATCTGCAATGGCACACGCAAGGGAATTATTAAACTAATTATACCGGTTGAAAATGAGAAGTTCTAACCGGCCCGGCGACGGGTGGCGGCGGAACGATCCTGGGAAAACGGGTATTTTGGTCAGCGGATACCCGGCAATGCCATGGTAGTTTTGAATCTTCCTGCCCGAAGAGATAGCGGGGTGGCCGATTTTGTGGATAAATACCGCATTGGGATAATCATTGGCCGGAGAAATCAGGGATTGTCCAACTGTTGGGGGAGTTTGGAATACCGCGATTCGCATGAGGTGCATACCGCATCCAACTTTTTTAAATATCTTTAACCCGAATATCTCCCGATGCCTTTCGGGACTAAAAAAAAGACATGGCATACAACTTATTAAAAGGGAAAAAAGGAATCATTTTTGGAGCTTTAGACGAAAATTCAATTGCCTGGAAGACGGCGGAAAGCGTTCATGAGGAGGGAGGCACTTTTGTATTGACGAATGCGCCAATTGCAATGCGTATGGGGCAGATCAATGAGCTTGCAAAGAAAACGGGCTCCGAAATTATATCCGCGGATGCTACAAGTGAAGAAGAGCTCAACCAGCTGGTGATCAGATCCATGGAGATTCTTGGAGGGAAGCTCGATTTTGTCCTGCATTCCATTGGAATGTCGGTCAACGTGCGCAAAGGACGTCATTATACGGATGAAAAATATGATTTTACCGCCAAGGGATGGGATGTTTCGTCCCTTTCTTTCCACAAGGTAATGCAAAGCCTCTATAAGAATGACGCCATGAATACATGGGGCAGTATTGTTGCACTGACCTATATGGCAGCTCAGAGGACCTTCCCGGATTACAATGATATGGCTGATAATAAAGCCTATCTGGAATCGGTAGCCCGAAGCTTTGGATACTTTTTTGGAAAAGAGAAGAAAGTAAGGGTAAATACGATATCACAATCTCCTACGCCAACCACGGCAGGCCAGGGTGTAAAAGGATTCGATGGTTTTATCAGTTATGCGGAAAAAATGTCCCCCCTGGGGAACGCCTCGGCACAGGACTGTGCGGCTTATACGGTGTCTCTGTTTTCCGATCTGACCAGAAAAGTGACCATGCAAAACCTATTTCACGACGGGGGTTTTTCAAGCACCGGGGTGAGCCAGGAAGT
>DATGCB010000109.1:0-2268 GCA_035312365.1 Eudoraea sp.
TTGGCAATACTGAATTCATATGGTGGAAAGATAAATTTATTGGTCCATCCATTATATGTGTTCAGGGTATGCTCTGAAGAGACTGCGCTTTCCAACCCCCTCATAGCGGTAGTACCTATGGCGCAAACCCTGCGTTTTTTAATTTTGGCATTGTTTACTATTTCAATAGCCTTTTCTTCTATCACTAACTCTTCGCTATCCATTTTGTGCTTGGACAAATCCTCCACCTCTACAGGGTTAAAGGTTCCCAGACCAACATGCAATGTCAGTTCTGCAAAATCTATTCCCTTGATTTCCAGGCGTTTCAATAAATGTTTCGAGAAATGAAGCCCCGCCGTAGGTGCAGCAACGGCTCCTTCATGCTTGGCATATATGGTTTGGTAACGTACCTCATCCTCGGGTTCCACATTCCGTTTGATATATTTTGGCAATGGTGTTTCTCCCAGCTCCCTCAGCTTCCTTCTGAAATCCGTATACGATCCATCGTATAAAAATCGAAGTGTCCGGCCCCTGGAGGTGGTATTGTCAATGACTTCGGCCACCAGACTCTCATCTTCCCCAAAATACAGTTTATTGCCGATTCTTATTTTACGGGCCGGATCTACCAAGACATCCCACAGGCGTTGTTCTTCATTCAACTCACGTAACAAAAATACCTCGATCCGGGCTCCCGTTTTTTCCTTATTGCCATACAGGCGTGCAGGGAATACCTTTGTATTGTTAAGCACCATGACATCACCCTCCTCAAAATAATTTATAAGGTCCTTGAATAATTTGTGTTCGATCTTGCCGGTTTCCCGGTACACAACCATCAGCTTTGATTCATCCCTGTTTTCTGCGGGATATTCTGCTAACAATTCTTTGGGAAGTTCAAAACTGAAATGGGATAGTTTCATTTAGTCAATGGAGTTATTGGTTTTTTGCGGCAGCAAATATACAATGCAGGGATAGGGCATGTCAAGTAAAAGCAGGATTAAATACTTCCTAGCAGGTTTTTATTCGGAATTGAAGGGATTGCAGGTCCTTCCAATAATCCGGATAGGATTTAGACACTACCTCCGCATCGTTAATATACAATGAGGTTCTAAGTGCCAATGGTGCAAATGCCATGGCCATTCTGTGATCGTTATAGGTATCAATGGCCACGTCCTTCAAAATACCTTCCGAAGGTTCCAGGCGGAGGCTTTTATGGGTCACCGAAATCCTGGCACCCAGTTTGGTAAGTTCATGCTTTAAGGCTTCAAGCCGGTCGGTTTCCTTAATTTTCAGGGTATGAAGGCCGGTGAGGTCACAACCAAGGCCCAGCCCGAAGCATGTCACGGCAATCGTTTGTGCCAGATCAGGGGCATTGGTAAGATCAAGGTGCAGCCCTTCATCCGCGGAATAGCCCCTTTTCCCTGTGGCAGCCATGTCCAATTCCGATCTCGCGGGGACGGTGCCCCCTCCCTTTCTTAAAAGTATGCTGTTTTCCCCAAACCGGGTATCCACGCCAAAGCAGCGGTAAATCTCTGCCAGGACGCTGTCACCTTGCAGGCTATCCTTTTTATAGGACGACAGTGTTAATTCGGTACCCGGTTCACACAAGGCAACAATACTGTAAAAGTAGGAAGCCGAACTCCAATCCGATTCTACCACCAAAACAGTGTCGGGGACCGTTTTCCATGGCTTTACCTTAATGATATTTCCTTCGAAGGAATGGGCAATACCGAGTTGTTCCAGGAGACCGAGAGTCATTTTAATATAAGGGATGGAAGTGATCTGCCCTACCAACTCCAATTCCAGCCCTTCCTCCAGGCCCGGTGCAACCAGTAACAACGCGGAGATATACTGACTGCTGATGTCCGCAGGAAGACTTACACGCTGTTTTCTGAGTTGCTTCCCCCGGATATGGATGGGAGGATAGCCTTCATTTTTTGTGTAGGTGATCTCCGCCCCCAGATCCTGCAATGCCTTCACCAATACAGCCACAGGCCGTTCCTGCATACGCTGGGAACCGGTAAGGGTAACAGCCTTCCCTTCTTCAGTGGCAAAATAAGCGGTTAAAAAACGCATGGCCGTACCGGCATGATGAATGTCTACTTCTCCCTTACTGATCTGCAATCCCCTTTGCATAACAGCGGCATCATCCGAATTCGACAGGTTTTCTATTGTGATATTGGGATACCTTGCCTGCAACAACAGCAACCTGTTAGATTCACTCTTTGAGCCCGTAATATTTAAACTGGAATTCAGTGTTCTTTTCGGGGGACCGGATAGGTATAGCTTCAA
>DATGCB010000110.1:0-8922 GCA_035312365.1 Eudoraea sp.
CGGTTCTATAAAAGAATACTGAGGGAACTTAGATTCATCTTCGGCGGAGATGTCCGCTTTAAAATGCTCCAGATCATGACCCCTCCGAACGATATTCAGATCATGCGACAGCCCGTGAACAAGCCTGGTAAGTGAAACGAGCACATTGGCATAGACAGCATGGGAAACATTTCGGGAACGCATGCGATCAAAGAGGGTATCCTGACTCCACACGTCCTTTATCCATGAGTTAAATCCCCTGATATCAGCAAAGATCCCACCCTCATTGGAGGGGTTTACCACCTTACCACCGCTGGTGCCGGCATGCCAAAATGCGCGATTGCACCAGGTCTGACTGGGCACAGAACAATACCAATGATCAAAGACCGCAAATGCCTTGGCCAACGTAGTAAGCACAGGTACCTGTGAGGGTGTAAAACATTGCATGATTGCCTTATACTCCTCATGCGCAGGATTTTGGTATTTCTTGTATTTCCCCCTGTGGAACCAGGCATGTTTCCTGGATTCCCATAACCCCTCCAAAGTGTTGATATAATCCTTTACAAAGCCCTTCATTAGTTTATTGTCTTCGGGCAATGGTGTGGGAATATTGTACGGCCGGCTCATTCCATACGCTTCTTTCCTTTTGTTGCCCGGGCTTATAAAATCATAGAGCTGGGTATTGACATGCTGATAGACTTCTCCGGGATCCGGAAAGGGCTGGGAGTACATCTCAGGGGGACTAACCGGTTGCACATCCACTTTTTTAACCTTGTGGTAATCCACGGCATCCGGGGGCACAGGGTTTGAATAAGCCGTCGTATTCTGCAAACCTTCGAAGGGTTTCTTTTCAGGATTAAACCCCGGATCTTTAAATAGATAGCCAAGAAGATTATCAAATGAGCGGTTTTCGAGCATAAGAACCACTACATGATCAAAGCTATCCAGGCCTTTTCGCCCATTTCCATTTCCGTTTTTCATCATACATTTTTTAAGCTGGGCCCGTGTAGCTACGGGGAGATGACAAATCATATTAAAATCCGGCATCGCGGAGAATTCCATCCTTGTACCTTAAAATGAATCCCCAACACAAGGATCCCTTCAGGTATTCTTACCACTTAACCGTTTTAATCCGGGTATCACATTGATAACAGATAGGAATATATGTATTTTCCTGTTAATGTTGTAATCTTATTTGATTAACTTAGAGCAGATTGATTTACAGGCCTGATACGCTTTCCCCATGCAATTACACCATTAATCTTCCAGGATCATGAAAAAAGCTTTAAAATCCGTTCCAAGAGTTTTATTTATTACAGGCATTATGTTCGTTCTCATAGCGGGCTGTACCGGAAATAAAGATAAAGATCAACCCGCCTATGGTGAAGCACTGGCAACTGCCCCATGTCTGTGCGAGACCAATTGGTTCCCTCATAGCCAGACACCGGCCCCTGAGGAGGGTAAAGGAAGCCCATTTGATACGATCAGTACAACCAATTGTATCTTCCAGCAGTGGGCCTGGCAGAAGTTCCTGTGGCTGACCAAAGCTAAGAGCAGTGCCCGACCTTTATTCCTGGACTCCCTGAAACAGGTAACCCATTCGATGGATACCATTGAGCAAAGACCGGGAAGTTCGGTTGTATTATCCGATATCCATCAGGCGGGTCCGGATGAAGTATTGTCGACCAATCCCGCTTATAATTTAATTCATGCCAAATCGGATACCGTTTACTATTCCATACACGTGAATCCCATCTTGCAAAATGCGGCCGCCAGATTCCGAAAAGGCTTAAAAGACGGATCCATTTCAAAGATCAATACAAAGACTTTTCCGATCGGTTCCCTGGAGTTAAAGCTAGCCTGGGTGGCCAGCCGTTCCATTCCATCCTCCAGTTTACCTGATTTCTTTACAACGCAGGCGGTCGTTATGCAAAGCGATTCTACCTATGTACATACCGAAGTTGCCTTACTCGGAATGCACGTCGTGGGGGTAGTGATCAACCACCCGGAATTTATCTGGGCAACCTTTGAGCATAAAAGCATGGGACCCTTGTTCAATTGGGACAGTGAGACCGTAAGTGCCCCCGGTCAGACTTTGTTGTTTGCACAGGGCAGCGCCTCTGACATCGACGGTATCCTCTGGAACCAAAAGGTCATCCCGAATGTCCCTTTTAGAGCACACCAGGCATTTACTTTATTTCAATATGGTACGCCACGGGTAAAGGGCGATACATTTATGAAAACCAGTCAGGAAAATGCAGCGGAAAATTTTAATAATATCGATGGTTTAAATGGTTGTGTTACTTCCGGTTTGACCGATGTCTGGAAAAACTACTATTATAACGGGGCCATTTGGATCAACACAGATGGACTGACCGCGGAGCAACAGGCAGATACCCTCGTGAAATTAAAAGGTAAACTTCACAATGCCTCCCCCGGAAATATCGTGCGGGGGTCAGTAAATGCGAGCAATCTAACCATGGAGACGTTTCAGCAAACAACTCAAAAAAAGGTTACTGCTATCAATGCGGAAAATTTAAAAAATTGCTTTTCATGTCACATCGCGGAAAAGGATCACAGCAACATATCCCCGCTCTACCTGAGTCACATATTTGAGGGCTATGTACTGCTCGGTCAGGGGAAATCGCACGAGGAGATCAATGCAATGAGGTTAGGCAGGTTTTATGAACGGATCAAAGCTATGGAGGAAGAACATTAAGTAGTTAATGGATCATTGTTCATCTACCATACTGACCGTAGAAGTGAAGGATCGCAACTATTTACTTTTCACCTTCCGCTCCAACCGGCGTTGTGTTTAATGGTAGCTGGTGCCGGACACTGAATTCCCCGACCATGCCACCCGTGGACTTTTATTTTCACTTTAATCATTCCAGAAACCGCCCGGGACAAAAAATGTCTGGTTTCGTCCTTAATACAATCATACTCTCAGAGAGAATACCTATTTTAACTCCCGAAAGATCCGGGTGAACATTGCGTTGTTCGCCCTTTAGACAGGTAAAGATCCTGGTCATGTCGAACGAATTCAAACCAAAATAATCTTTTAATTATGAAATCAGTTATTATTACAGGAACGAGCAAGGGAATTGGGCTGGAAACTGCTTTGGCTTTTGGAAGAGCGGGATACAGTGTATTTGCAACCATGCGGAATCCGGAAAAAGCTCCGCTCTTAAAACAGATCGTTCAGAAGGAAGGGTTGCCAATAACCATATCCTCTATGGATGTGGATTCGGACCAATCCGTTACAACCGCTATTACTACGATCATCAGCGAGAATGGCCCGGTGGATGTTTTGGTCAATAATGCCGGTATTGAACGTCATGGTTCGATCGAAGAAATGCCGTTTTCTGATTTTAGCGCAATCATGAATACCAATTATTTTGGGGTACTCCGCTGTGTCAAAGGGGTGCTTACCACCATGCGGGAAAACAGAAAAGGCTGTATCATCAATGTTGCTTCCGTGGCGGGGCACATCAGCAGTTCACCTCTGGGTGGCTATGCAGCAAGTAAGTTTGCCCTGGAGGCATTGAGTGAGGCCCTTGCTCAGGAAGTAAAACCTTTTAATATAAAAGTGGGCATTGTGGAACCCGGAATCATCGATACCAAGATGGCAAGGGATATCAGTGAAGCGGGAAAATCCATATATCCCCAGTCCCGGCGTTTTAGCGGACTCTTTACGGCCTCACTGCAAACCCCAACCTCCCCGACATTGGTAGCGGACAAAATACTTGAAATAGCTCAAGGCGATTCCTGGCAACTACGGCACCCCGTCGGGCCGGACGCGCAGCCTTTCCTGGAATGGCGGGCTTCCATGAATGATGAGGACTGGGTAAACTGGAATGCCGCCAGCGATGATGAATGGTACAATGCGGTTGAGCGCGATTTTGGGCTGAATGCCAGACAAGAAAAGGCGATCAAATGATCGGATAAACCGAATTACCTTTTGTTATAAAATATGGTGCCATCCATTCACTGAAAATTTTACGAAACCATTTTACGCGAGTATTAATCTTAAAAGTAATCAACCAATGAGAAAAACGCTTCTTTATTGCTGTACCTTCCTTTTCATGGCATCCCTTTTCAATTGTGGAGACCCGGCACCGACCACACAGGCCGATACCCCAATAAACCGTGACGTATTTGGCTATTATATTCCAAGGGGGTTGACAAAAACCACCGAAGGGGTTACAGACGGCTATGTTATGTTCGCAGCCTCCAATTCACCTTATACCTATCTTATAAACAGGAAAGGGGAAGTGGTACATCAGTGGAAAGGAAATTACGCAGCCTTCAATGCGTACCTTATGGATGATGGTTCGCTTTACCAGGGAGCGGCAGATCCTGACTACCCGGTCTTCGGGTTTGGAGGCCCGTACGGACGTATCCAGAAAATTACTTGGGACAGTAAAATACTGTGGGATTTTGAATATGCGAACGAAGAAGAGATTGTACATCATGACTTTGCGATATTGCCCAACGGTAACATCCTGGCCATCGTTTATGATGCTATTTCCTATGAAGACGCAATTGCCATGGGGAGAAGGGCTGAATTAGTACCAAAATCCGGGCCCTGGCTCGAAAAAATTGTTGAAATTGTACCTGAAGGTCCCCGGGGGGGCAACATTGTCTGGGAATGGCGGGTGGAAGATCACATAATTCAAAATTATGATGAATCAAAGGCTAACTACGGCGATCCCGCTGCCCATCCGGAACTGCTTGATTTTAATTTAGGCCGTCCTATACCTCCTCCAATCTCACAAGACAGCCTGGATGTTCTGAGGGCCATGGATATGGCTGAAAGGAACCAGACAACGGATAATATGGGATCCGATATTTATCATTTCAATGCCATTAACTATAACGCTGGACTCGATCAAATTGTGTTCAGTTCCCCTGTATTGAACGAGGTATTTATTATTGATCACAGCACCAGCACTGAGGAGGCAGCCGATCATCAGGGAGGAAAAAGCAGAAAAGGAGGTGATTTCCTGTATCGTTGGGGGAATCCCGCAAATTACCAGCAGGGAGATTCTACCACCCGTCAGTTATTCGGGCAACACGATGTACGGTGGATTGAAGCAGGAAAACCCGGCACCGGTAACCTGACGTTATTTAATAATCACCCGCCGGGCGAAATTAAGTTTGAGACCATGAATACGAGTACCAATTATTCAACGGTATTTGAAATTGAGACTTCGATCAGGGAAAACGGGCAATATGCTCTTGAGAAAAACCGCCGCTATGGTCCGGAAACGCCAAGCTGGTTTTATATGGCTGCGGATACCCTTTCTTTTTACAGCCCGTTTATTTCGGGAGCACACAGAATGGAAAACGGCAATACACTGATCACTGAGGGTGCAAGGGGACGCATATTTGAAGTTTCACCAGAAAAAGAAGTGATTTGGGAATACCTGAACCCCTACCACGGAGAGATACGCAAACCCAATGGCGAGCCATTTAACCCTATGTTTGCACCTTTCTTTTTATTCAGGTCTACTTTTATTCCGGAAGATCACCCGGCGTTAAAAGGAAAAGAGCTAAAACCAATGGAGCCACAACCTGAAGTATGGAAAATGCCTCCTATGCCAGCTCCCATGGCCGCGAATTAATGAGTCATTGTTTTGAGAACAAATGAAAAAATGCCTGATAATTGCCCTACTGCTCATGTTTGGTTGTAGGAATGCCGCTGTGTTCCAGGAGAAAAATATGGCCGTTGCCAATGAATTTATCGATATATTCTATTCGTTTAATGCGGGGAAACTAGATTCAGCTCTTGCATATGCCCAGGCATCCAAACGGTCCATCCTCTATTATCAGGGTTGGGCGGAAGGTGGCAACTATAAGGTTGTGAACCGCCATCCATGCATGGCGGTGAATGACTCCCTGGTCGTTTGTCCGGTTACCGTAGAAGACGACCTGCTCCTGGCCCTTGAGAGTTCCTTCCAGGTTACTGACACGTTTTACATTACCGTCCGGGAGGATAAAATTCTATCTGTGGATACCGGTTCCAACGACCCTGGCATTTACTATGAGGCTCGTGAATGGGTAATGCAAAACCGTCAGGAGCTTATCGAAGAGGCATGTAAAGGCATGTGGGAGGACGGAATTACCCCTGGCGATTGTGTAAGGGCCATGGTAAAGGGCTATGCTGCATTTACTGCGTCTAAAAAATCCAAATAATACGTTTCAATTGCCACGGGGTCAACCCAACTTCAGGGATTTGGCCACTAGATCATGATTTTTTACCGGGAGCTCGCGTATGCGTATCCCGGTAGCATCAAAAACAGCATTGGTAACCGCAGGCGCAATACCGGGAGTACTTGGCTCCCCTGCCCCACCGGGCCAGTTGTCGCTTTGGATAACGTAGCTCTTAATATTTGGTGATTCGTTGATGCGCACCATTTTATAGTCATGAAAGTTACTCTGTTTTACGGATCCGTTTTCGATGGTGATCTCTCCGTACAATGCTGCGGTAAGCCCAAAGACGATCCCACTTTCCATTTGTGCCTTAAATCCATCCGGGTGAAAGGCAAAACCCGGATCGGCCACACAGACAACCCTGTGAACTTTGAGCCCCTCCTCAGTGATCTCTATTTCTGCCACTTGTGCCACTACGGTCCCGAACGACTGATGAATTGATATACCCCGCCCCCAGTTATCTGGCAGGCTCAGGTCCCATTGGGCTTTCTCGGCTGCCAGATCCAGCACCTTCAAAAACCTGGGTGCGCGAACCAGGTGTTCTCGCCTGAACCGATAGGGGTCTTTGTTTGCCTTGTAGGCCAGTTCATCCATAAAAGACTCAGTGAAAAAAGCATGCATGGAGGAATCCACGCTTCGCCAGTATCCCCAGGGAACATGGGTGTCACTTTCGGTATAATGGATAAATTGATGATCAATTCCATAGGGAATATGTGGTGCCTCTTCCGGATCGTGTTTAAATACAAACTGATTGTTCCAGGCAGTTACCCGGCCCTGGTCGTTCATGGCGGCCTTAAACCGACTTACATTAGCCTCTCTGTAATGATCCTGCCTGATGTCCTCCTCCCGTGACCAGATGAGTTTTACAGGGTAAGCAACTTCCCGGGCGATCAACGCGGCCTGTACTGCGACATCCTCCATGGCCCTGCGACCAAACCCTCCGCCTAAATATCGATTGTGAAACATTACATTTTCCGTGTCAAGGTCCAATGCCTCGGCGACACTGCTGACAAACCCAAGTGGATTCTGGCTCCCTCCCCACAGCGTACACCGATCCTTTTCTACCAGGGCCGTACAATTCATGGGTTCCATGGTCGCATGGGCCAGGTAGGGTACCCGGTACTGGGCCTCCACTACATTTGCGGCATCCGCAAGAGTGCCGTCGACATCCCCTTTTTGCAGGTCTTCCAGCTCATTTCCGTCAGCTATGGCCGCATCCATATCCTTTAGATATTGTTCGTAAATGTTGTCCTGGCCAACAGCATCATGTACGCTTTCTTCAAAGGCTACCGGTATTTTCTCCAATGCCGTTTTAGCCAGCCAGTATCCATCCGCTATTACCGCAACTGCATTTTCGAGATTCACTATTTTATGTACCCCGGCTATTCCTTTGATGGCCGCGTCTCCTACAGGTTTTAACCTTGCCCCGAAAACCGGCGAAGCCTTGATGGCTGCATATTTCATGCCCGGTACCACAACGTCAATACCAAAATCAGCCTTCCCATTCACTTTTTCCGGGATGTCGAACCTGGGGGGTGAGGTCCCCATTATTTTGAATTCATCAGTGGTTTTAAGCCGTGGTTTGGAGGGTTGTGAAAGGTCGGCTGCCCGGGGAACAAATTCGGCAAAGGGAGCAGATCGATCACTTGCCTTATGTGAAATATAACTGTCTTTCACTGTGAGTTCGTTTACCTGTACATTCCATTCCTTTGCTGCTCCTTCCAGTAATACAGCCCTGGCAGCGGCACCCGCCACACGCATGGCATACATGCCTGTAAAACGAACCGAACCACTTCCACCCGTAATTTGAATGCTCATTTGCCTGGTGGCGGCCAGGAACAGCCCGTCCACGGTCCCGGTTAATATGGCCGGGATATCTTTCCTCCCCATAATAAATCCCCTGACCAGGGCATAATTGGCATACTGCTTATGCCCCGGAGCCTCCATCATTTGTACAGTTTTCCAATCGGCGTCCATTTCATCGGCCAGCATCATGGGTAATGTTGTATGAACGCCCTGACCCATCTCGGCATGCGGGACAATTACGGTAATCGTATTATCCGCTGCAATTTTCAGCCAAATATTAAGTACAGTTTCACCTTCGGAGGCAATCATATCCTTTACTTTCCCTGCCCTGTTTCCCGGTCTGATGGCTACACCAATCACCAAAGCTCCCCCTGTAAGAACCCCGGTTGTTATGAAGGCCCTTCTAGTCCATTTCCCCATGATCCAAATCTTTAGTGATTCCTGCCGTGGACATAGCGCCGGCAGCTCTTTTAATTCCTTTCCGAACCCTGGAATAGGTTCCGCATCTGCAAATATTACCTCTCATAGCAAGGTCGATATCTTTATCCGTGGGAGCCGGATTTGAGGTCAGTAAGGCATGTGCAGCCATGATTTGCCCGGATTGGCAATACCCGCATTGGGGCACCTGTTCCTCAATCCATGCCTGTTGTACAATGTGTAGTTCCGTTTCGCCGGGGGCGATTCCTTCAATCGTTGTGATTTCTTTATCGACTGCCTGTTGTACAGGGGTGAGACATGACCGGACGGGATCTCCATCGAGCTGTACCGTACAGGCCCCGCATTGACCAATGCCACAACCAAATTTTGTTCCGGTTAATCCGCATTGCTCTCGGATGACCCATAACAAAGGGGTGGCCGGGTCTATCTCTACCTCATATTCCTTCCTGTTAACAAGAATTTTCATTAGAATGCCAACTTTTT
>DATGCB010000111.1:0-4082 GCA_035312365.1 Eudoraea sp.
CCAGTCAAAGATGAACTCCATCGATGCCGATGTACTCGCCGGGCTGAATATGGCAGTAAATATAGCTGAAAAAGACTTCCAGGGTCTGGTCATTGGGAACCAGGCGGCAAATTTCTCCGTGGGAGCCAATATTGGAATGATCTTTATGCTGGCAGTGGAACAGGAATATGACGAGTTGAACATGTCCATAAAAATATTCCAGGATACAATGATGCGCATGCGGTACTCTTCAATACCAACGGTGGCCGCCCCCCATGGTATGTGTCTGGGAGGTGGCTGTGAATTATCACTACATGCTGACAAAGTGGTGGCTGCCGCTGAATCGTACATTGGTTTGGTGGAATTCGGGGTAGGTGTTATTCCCGGAGGTGGCGGATCCAAGGAGATGGCCCTGAGGGCCTCCGATACGTTCAGGGAAAATGATGTTGAACTTAATGTCCTGCAGGAATATTTCCTGACCATTGGCATGGCCAAAGTTTCCACTTCCGCATATGAAGCCTATGATCTTGGAATTCTACAAAAGGGAAAAGACATCGTGGTCGTCAATAAGGACCGCCAGCTAGCCACGGCCAAGTCACATGCCAAACTTATGGCAGAGGCGGGTTATACAAAACCCATGAGAAGGAAGGATGTAAAAGTACTGGGCAAACAGGCCCTGGGAATGTTCCTTGTAGGCACGGATTCAATGGAAGCCGGTCATTATATCTCTGAACACGATAAAAAAATTGCCAACAAATTGGCTTATGTAATGGCAGGTGGTGATCTGTCTGAAGCGAGCTACGTAAGTGAACAATACCTCCTGGATCTTGAACGCGAAGCATTTTTATCGCTTTGCACGGAGCGCAAAACCCTGGAGAGGATTCAGCATATGCTGAAGACGGGGAAACCCCTGAGAAACTAATTTTATTAATACAAAGTACTGAGTACTGAATAATTTGTTGAAACAAGAAATAGACGATGAACCAATTTGAAGAACCGAAGATGTGGCAAAAAGCTATGGATATCGCTGATAAAGTTTATATGTTGTCAACAGCATTTTCAAGAGAAGAAAAATATGGTTTAACCCGTCAGATAAGAAGAAGTGCGGTCTCTGATGCTTCAGACATTGCCGAAGGCGCGGGAAATAATACCCGTGTAGAATTTAAAAATTTTTTAGGTAAAGCAAGTGGTTCAGCGAATCAATTGTACCCCCAACTTGTTTTATCCCATAGGCTTAAACTTGTACATCAGGACCAAGTGACCCCTGTATCAAGTAATGCAAAAGAAGTTCAAAAAATGAATGACACCCTGGTGAAATCTTTGGAAAATAATTATGTACAATGAACTAATACCTTGTACTTAATACTAAATACTTAGTTCTAAGAATGAAAACAGCATACATAGTAAAAGCATACAGGACCGCGGTGGGAAAAGCCCCGAGGGGATTATTCCGCTTTAAAAGGCCAGATGAACTTGCGGCTGAGACCATTGAACACATGATGAATGAAGTTCCCCAATTGGATAAAAAAAGAATAGACGATGTCATTGTCGGAAATGCAATGCCGGAGGCCGAACAGGGGTTAAATATGGCAAGGCTGATCTCCCTGATGGGCCTGGAAATAGAGGATGTCCCCGGAGTTACCGTGAACCGCTATTGTGCTTCCGGGATTGAGACCATTGGTATCGCAACTGCAAAAATACAGTCCGGAATGGCGGATTGCATCATCGCAGGGGGAGCAGAAAGCATGAGTTACATTCCTATGGGGGGTTACAAACCAACCCCCGATTATAAAATGGCCAGGGAAGGGCACGAAGATTACTACTGGGGCATGGGTTTAACCGCCGAAGCAGTGGCTGAACAGTTTAAGGTTTCCCGGGAAGACCAGGATGAATTTGCCTATAATTCCCATATGAAGGCGCTTAAGGCTCAGGGGGAAGACCGATTTCAGGATCAAATTGTACCTATTGAAGTGGAGCACACCTTTGTGGGTAGTTCTGGAAAAAAGGAAACCACAAAGTATACCGTGGCCAAGGATGAAGGGCCCCGTGCAGATACCTCCAGAGAAGTACTGGCCAAATTGCGCCCGGTCTTTGCTGCCGGGGGAAGCGTCACCGCGGGGAATTCTTCGCAAATGAGCGACGGTGCGGCATTTGTACTGATCATGAACGAGGACATGGTAAAGGAATTAAAACTCGAGCCCATTGCGCGGCTTGTCAATTACGCCGCCGCCGGCGTAGAACCCAGAATCATGGGGATAGGGCCGGTAAAAGCAATTCCGAAGGCTCTGAAACAAGCCGGGCTGCAGCAGCAGGATGTGGAACTTATAGAATTGAACGAGGCATTCGCCTCCCAGTCCCTGGCTGTTATCCGCGAATTGGGCCTGAATCACGACATCGTCAATGTAAATGGCGGGGCTATTGCCTTAGGTCATCCATTGGGATGTACCGGGGCCAAATTATCGGTGCAGCTTTTTGATGAAATGCGTAAACGCGGGATGAAGGGGAAATACGGCATGGTTACCATGTGCGTCGGCACAGGTCAGGGAGCTGCAGGAATCTACGAATTTCTGAACTAGCATTTAAATGATATAGTCCGTATACCGGACCAAAATGTAATTAATCAATAAAAAAATTAAGACGCCAGATATTAAAAGTCCGGACGATAAATTGAAGAAGATGAGTACAGAAACCACAACATCGAATAAAGATCTCTTACGAGGCGGACAATTTCTTGTAAAAGAGACCCATTGCGAAGACGTTTTTACCCTGGAAGACCTGTCGGAAGAGCAAAGAATGATGCGAGACAGTACCAAAGAATTTGTAGACAGGGAATTGTGGGCGCATTGGGAACGATTTGAAAAAAAGGACTATGCTTATACCGAGGAATGTATGCGCAAGGCCGGTGAACTTGGGTTATTGAGTGTAGCGGTGCCGGAATCTTACGGCGGTATGGGAATGGGTTTTGTTTCCACCATGCTGGTCTGTGACTATATTTCGGGAGCCACCGGTTCTTTCAGTACGGCCTTCGGGGCACATACGGGCATTGGTACCATGCCAATCACCTTATATGGCACCGAAGAACAGAAGAATAAGTACGTTCCTAAACTGGCTTCCGGAGAATGGTTCGGGGCCTATTGCCTGACGGAGCCAGGTGCAGGTTCCGATGCGAATTCAGGGAAAACTAAGGCGGTTCTCTCCGGGGACGGGAAACATTACCTTATTTCAGGTCAGAAAATGTGGATTTCCAATGCAGGATTTTGTAATCTCTTTATTGTTTTTGCGCGAATTGAGGACGACAAGTATATCACCGGATTTATCGTAGAGAACAATCCGGACAATGGAATAACCTTAGGGGAAGAAGAGAAGAAACTGGGCATTCACTCTTCCTCCACCCGACAGGTATTTTTCAGTGAAACCAAAGTACCCGTTGGGAATATGCTCTCAGAAAGAGGCAATGGATTTAAGATTGCTATGAATGCCCTGAACATTGGCCGCATTAAATTGGCTGCAGCCTGTCTGGATGCCCAGAGAAGGGTGATCAATGAAGCGGTAGCTTATGCGGGTGAACGGATTCAGTTTAAGATCCCCATCATTAATTTTGGGGCCATCAAAGCAAAGATTGCCAGGATGGCAACCGATACCTATGCCGGGGAGTCCGCCTGCTACAGAGCCGCTAAAAATATAGAGGACAGGATTGCAAAAAGGGTGGCCGAGGGAAATTCTCATCAGGAAGCGGAACTGAAAGGAGTGGAAGAATACGCCATTGAATGTTCCCTGTTAAAAGTGGCGGTCTCTGAAGATTTACAAAACACAACTGATGAGGCAATTCAGCTGTTCGGCGGTATGGGTTTTAGTGCCGAAGCCCCTGTTGAAAAGGCCTGGAGGGACTCGAGAATAGCCAGGATTTATGAAGGCACCAATGAAATTAACCGCATGCTCGCGGTAGGCATGTTAGTTAAAAAAGCCATGAAAGGACATGTGGACCTGATGGGACCGGCCACCAGTGTTGGAGAAGAACTCATGGGCATCCCATCTTTTGAGGTCCCGGATTTTTCTGAACTCTTTGCTGAAGAGAAAGAGTTACTGGGCCGACTTAAGAAAGT
>DATGCB010000112.1:0-2927 GCA_035312365.1 Eudoraea sp.
ATTTCTCGTGTGTACAGTTGTTTACAAATTGATCCCTCCGGTAATTGAGGTTGCTGTACAAAAAGAAGCTGTTAAAGAATGATTACTATAAAAATTAAGTCACGCTAAAAATCAAAACAATGAAAGAATACATATTAATTACAGGAGCATCCTCAGGAATCGGCTATGAAATGGCGCAGCAGCTTGCGGCCCTAAAATACAATTTAATACTTACTGCCCGTAGTGAGGATAAACTAAAGGTAATGCAGGAGGATTTGTCTTTGAGGCATAGAGTTGCTGTCCATTATATCGCCAAAGACCTAAGCAAGACAGAGCAGACGATGGAATTATATAATGAAATCAAGTCATCAAACTATCAGGTGTCACATTTGGTGAACAATGCGGGATTCGGCAATTATGGCCATTTTTTGCAAACATCCCTGGAAGAGGAGTTGAAGATGATCGATCTCAACATCAGCAGTCTGGTGGTTCTTACCAAGATGTTTGCGAGAGATATGGCAGCCCGAAAGTCGGGAAGGATCATGAATGTGGCTTCACTGCTTGCCTTCTTACCTTTTCCTTACCAGTCGGTCTATTCAGCCACCAAATCTTTTGTCCAGGCCTTTTCAGAAACCCTCGCTGCAGAATTGGAAGGAAGCGGTGTAGTGGTTACCACGCTTGCCCCCGGCACTACAGAAACGGCATTTGTTTCTTCGGAAATGAGGGAGACCAACTTGCTGAAATCCACTAAGCCCACACCCGTGAAAACAGTGGCTACATCAGGGGTGGAGCTTTTGCTGCACGGAAAAGGGAAGAAAATTGTGGGACTTCAAAACCGGTTCAATGCCGTCCTTGCACGAATACTACCCAGTTCTGCGATGATGAAAGTTAAGAAGAAACTCGCAAGTGTCAAATCATAATGATCAGGATTTTATGAGGAAGTAGGTGATCTGAATTAGAACTAATAAAAACCTAAAACGATGAGCTTACCATATGATATAACTGTTATCGACTCCGGTCCGGGCGGATACCTCGCCGCTATCCGGGCTAGTCAGTTGGGCTACAATGTGGCACTTATAGAGAAGTATGGTACGTTAAACAAGCTATGAGCAAAAAAGCCCGGAAATTTAGGCTAATGTGATTAGGTTCGAATCGCGCTTTCCCGACGAACCTTTTTCTAGGCCTACCGGTTATCAATATGTTGGGCGGTTGGAACTATTTTGTTATCCGAATTGTTGACTTTTTCGGAGAATTTTTAGGTGAAAAAGCGGTTTTTTTAAAAAAGTCTTAATAATAAAACCCTGACAATCAATTGATTATCAGGGTTTAAAAATATTCAGTCGGGTGGCAGGGTTATACCCTATCCACACAATGAATTATAAATCAATTAGATACAGATTCCGAAACTAAACTGTTATCCGATTTGTTGACGCTATTTAAATGAACTTAAAGTAAAATGCTTTACTTTCTGATGATACCAAATTAAAATAAATTAATAAGTAATTAATGGCAATTCTATAAAATTTATCAGAAAAGTAAAGACTTGAAAAACCTTCGTTTTATTTTATAAGACTAGCCCCTGTCCAAATCAATTGTGAAAATAAGGACAATTTGTGCGTTACAGAATTGACATAGGTTTTTACTTTCCTCACTTTAAAAAACATGAATATTTTTGTCGTAATTACAAGAATCAGGACATAAACCGATAGAGATATGGCGCTTTGTTGGAGGCTCCTGTATACTTCTTTTCAAGCCTTTCAAGAACCCCTAGGTCCAACATTTTCTTTTGAAAGTTGTTCCGGCGAAAAGGTCTATCATAAACTGTCTCATACAAATGTTGTAACTCCTTCATAGTAAATGTTTCGGGAAGCAGGTTGAAACCCAATAATTTGCTATCCAAATTTAGGCGAAGTGCTTCCAAAGCTTTTGTTACCTGGTAATTTAGATCGCCTATCATGCTTGGGAGGTCATCTATGTCATACCAGTCAATGGACTGGTCTATTTCCATTAATTTGGGAACAACTTTATTGATGTCGACCAGGGCATAGTACCCGATGGAAATGAAACGTTTAGTAAGCCATTCCATATCGATATCCCGAACCGAGCTATCCTCAAATTTCTTAGGATTCAGTGCTCGTATTTCTCCTACTATCGCCATAATGTTCCGAGGTACATCTCCGAAAACTTTATACTGTTCCAGAAAGATATCATTAAGTCCGGTTCTTTCCTGAAGAATTCTATGCGCCGCCTGATCTATGCCTTCTTCCTTCAAAATAAAACCACTGGGCAAAACCCAAAAGTCACCTTTGAAGTCCAGCTTAGATACCAAAACTTTAAGTTGCCTGTTGCTGTAGCCGAAAATGACACAATCAATGGAGAGTTGCTGGATGAAATTTTCTGGGTTGTATGATTTCATAGGTTCTTAATTGTTAAAGGTGCGCAACACTAAGCACTCCGGCACGGAATTCAGTGAAAATAGCTGTGTTTAACATCTAAAATAGTGACAAAGGTAAACATTTATTGTCTTTTTAATAGACAATAGAAAAATAGTTCTATATTTGCCTAATTTCTAAAACGTTAAACATGAGATTCATTAAATTCATTGCCGCATCCCTCTCAAGCATTTTTCTAATCCTGTCCTGTGCGCAGACGCAAAAAAAACATCTGCTGGTATTCAGTAAGACTGATGCCTTTAGACATGAATCAATTGCAGCTGGCAAAACCGCGCTGTCAAAGATGGCTCAGGAAAAGAATTTTGAGGTAACCTTTACCGAAGATGCAGCACAATTCAATGAAAAAGAACTGAATAAGTACAACGCAGTTGTATTCCTAAATACCACAGGAGATGTCTTGAACGATGAGCAACAAGCCAGGTTTGAACGTTATATTCAAGCTGGTGGGGGTTATGTAGGCGTGCATTCCGCCACCGATACCGAATATGAATGGCC
>DATGCB010000113.1:0-3062 GCA_035312365.1 Eudoraea sp.
GTCAAGGGAATGTTACCTAAAAACAAACTGGGGGCTGAACTATTTCGGAATTTACGGGTATACGTAGGCCCTGAACACGATCAGGATGCACAGAAACCTACCGAGATTAATTTAAAGGATCTTAAGTAATGGATGTTATACATAAAATAGGGAGAAGAAAAACGGCGGTCGCCAGGGTGTACATTTCCGAAGGAAAAGGCAATATCACCGTGAATAAACGGGAGTTCAAGGATTATTTTACAACTGCCACCTTACAATATAAAGTAAAGCAGCCATTTGCATTAACCAGCAACGAAGATAATTTTGATGTGAAAGTGAATGTTTATGGTGGTGGAATCACAGGACAGGCAGAGGCCATCCGGCTGGCATTGTCCAGAGCGCTTTGTGAAATGGACCCCGAGCACAGAAACGTATTGAAACCCGAAGGTTTGCTTACCAGGGACCCGAGAATGGTAGAACGAAAGAAATTCGGACAGAAGAAAGCCCGTAAAAAATTCCAGTTCTCGAAACGTTAACGAATTATATATTCAGGCATCCAATTACCGGATGTTGCAACCTGATCTAAATATCTTAAATAGGAATAGCAAAAGACCCTGGGTTCAGGGTTATTAATCAAAGTTCATTGAAAATCCTCCTTGCCGGTGCAACGGAGGAGAAACAAATAACACTCTTCAGATCCAGAAACTTAAATAAGGGTAATTAAGAGTGTTTTGGGAGCTTTAAGTTTAATTAAGGCCCCATTAGTTTAGCATCTAAATGCCGGAGGTATTTCTATCAATATGGAATGACCACTTTGGCATTGCTAATTCAAAAGAACGTAAACTAAGTATTAAAATGGCAAAAAGAGCTGAAGTAAAAGAATTATTGGAAGCAGGTGTACACTTTGGACACCTTACAAGAAAGTGGAATCCCAACATGGCGCCCTACATCTATATGGAGCGAAACGGGATACACGTCATCAACCTTTACAAGACCGTTGCGAAATTAGAAGAGGCCAATGAGGCACTAAAAAAGATAGCGGCCTCTGGCCGAAAAATTCTATTTGTTGCTACCAAAAAACAGGCCAAGGATATTGTGGCTGAAAAAGTTGCTAACATCAATATGCCTTATATTACTGAAAGGTGGCCCGGAGGTATGCTTACAAATTTTGTAACCATCCGTAAAGCGGTTAAAAAAATGGCTTCCATCGATAGAATGAAGAAGGACGGTACTTTTATGACGCTTTCCAAAAAAGAGCGTTTACAGGTGGATCGTCTCAGGGCCAAGTTGGAAAAAAACCTGGGTTCCATATCGGAAATGACCCGTCTGCCCGGTGCCTTATTTGTGGTAGATACCATGCGCGAGCATATTGCTGTCAAGGAAGCACAGAAGCTCAATATCCCAATTTTTGCAATGGTAGATACCAATTCGGATCCAAGACCTATAGATTTTGTGATTCCATCTAATGACGATGCCTCCAAATCCATTGATATCATCATGTCTCAAGTGACCGATGCGGTAGCCGAAGGCCTTACTGAACGCAAAGCTGAATCATCGGGTACCAAAGCCAAAGATAAGCCTGCCGACAAAGCGGAAGCAGATCCGGCGCCTGCCAGGGAAACCAGCGAAGCTCCAGAAATAGAGCACTCTGATGTTAAAGCAACGAAAGTTGACGTACAGGCTGAGGAAATTAAGCCGACCGCTGTCGTTGAAGGGTCAGAGGCTGCACCGGATAAGGAAGAGCCATCCGGCGCCGCTGAAAAAACAAAAGAAAAAGAAAAGTCGGGCACTGTTAAAGCAACTGAAGACAAAGCGAAATCCACCAAGGGTGACGACCTCACCAAGATAGAGGGAGTTGGACCTAAGGCAGCAGAAGCACTGACCAATGCCGGTCTTGATTCGTATGCCAGGTTGTCGAAAAGCAACCCGGAAAAAATAAAGGAAATTCTCGCTGAAGCAAGTTCAAGAATGGCGCATTTAGATCCAACGACCTGGCCAAAACAGGCAAAAATGGCCGCCGACGGAAATTGGGATGACCTAAAAGAATGGCAGGACAACGCAAAAGCTGGAGTAGAATAATTAAGTTACAATACGGAATAATAAAAATGTATTTCATAAAACATAAAAAAGATGATGGTAAAAGTTTCCGCAGCAGATGTAAACAACCTTAGAAAGACCACGGGAGCCGGCATGATGGATTGTAAAAATGCGCTTGTTGAGGCCGAGGGTGATTTTGAAAAAGCTATTGAGATTCTCCGCAAGAAGGGTCAGAAAGTAGCTGCCAAGAGAGCTGATAGGGATTCTTCGGAAGGCGCAGTGATCGCAAAAGTGAACGCTGATAATACCAGCGGGGTGATCATTTCCCTGAATTGTGAAACGGATTTTGTCGCTAAAAATGAAAGTTTTGTTTCCCTGGCCGATGAGTTGGCCAAACTGGCATTGAACTTTGACAGCAAGGACGACTTTTTGAAAACTGATTTCAAGGGAATTTCCGTTCAGGAAAAACTTATGGAACAGACCGGTGTTATTGGTGAGAAAATTGAAATTGGAGGCTTTAGGAGACTAAACGCCCCTTTTGTAGGATCCTATATCCACGCAGGTAATAAAATTGCCACCCTGGCCGGCCTGTCTGCAGCTGTTGATGGTGCGGCCGTAGCCGCCAAAGATGTTGCCATGCAGGCAGCTGCAATGAACCCTGTGGCTTTAAACGAAGAAGCAGTGGACCAATCGGTAATAGATAAAGAAATTGAAATCGCTAAAGATCAATTGCGGCAGGAGGGAAAACCGGAAGCCATGTTGGACAATATCGCGAAGGGCAAATTAAATCGTTTCTTTAAAGAGAATACGCTGATCAATCAGGCTTTTATCAAAGACAGCAAGCAAAGTGTTGCCCAATATGTAAAAACTGTTGCCCCCAATCTGGAAGTTGTGGGGTTTGAGCGAGTGGCTCTGGGTTAATTCCAGGTACTTGAGCAAAAAACGATGTAAATCACGTCATCCTATTAAATAGTAATGGCGCTACCGCGGTAGCGCCATTACTATTTAATACGCCCTGCCACGGGATTCCTTATGGCAGGGCGTGT
>DATGCB010000114.1:0-3122 GCA_035312365.1 Eudoraea sp.
CAAAGCCTCCCGGTTGCCATAAGGAACCTGAAATACAGCAATCGGCAGATTTTGCAACCACCGGAACACAAAAATCGAAAACGGGGCATCATTCAGAAGCCAGTGAATCCACTGGTGCTTTGGAGGCAACTTACCTTACCTATGAGCAGATCAATTATCTGAATGCCGTCCTGGCGTCTTCAGATATTGCGGGCCTCGTAGGCAGGGACCTTAATGCCGGGGCGGAAAAAAAGTCGGCGAAACAGGCTATTCAAACAAAATCAGACAGATCATTTAAAACAATGGATATGGGGAATGCACGCAAAATAATTTCCAAAACGGTTCAACCTGATAAGGGGTTGAAAGGGGCTTCGACAAGGGTCGATCTTACGCCTGTACTTGAAGATTGTCTGGGTCAATTGGACTTGTTAGAGGAATTGGTCCTGTTATTTAAGCAAAATGCACTGGAGTTCATCGGTCAGCTTAAAATACATCTTCAGAATATGGATTTTGAAGGGGTCCGCTTTGCAGCTCATAAAATAAAAAGCGGGCTGAGGATGATGAAAACCACAGAATTATTGGGTATTGCGGAACAGATAGAAGCTGTTTGCAAAACCGATCGGGATGTAAAGCACCTGAATTTTTTGTTTGATTGTTTTCTTGAAGAGTATCCAAAAATTGAAATCGCGATAGATATGGCTTTGGAAAAACTGAAGTAGAAAAAAACTATGATCACGGAAAAAAAGAAACTATTGCTGGCGGAAGATGATGCACTCCTCGGTTCATTGTTAAACTATCGACTCCAAAAAGGGGGTTATGAAGTACAGCTTGTCCATGATGGAAAGGAAGTAATGGAATTTCTGGCGGGTAGCGTACCGGATATTATTGTTACGGACATTATGATGCCGTATTTCTCTGGGATAGAACTTGTAGACTACGTTCGCAATGAACTTAAATTAAAGATCCCCGTTATAATTATCTCCTCGGCAGGGAATGAAGAAAATGTCTTAAACGCCTTCGAATTAGGGGCAAACGACTTTATATCAAAACCTGTAAGCCCTTCAGAACTTTTGGTCAGAGTGGGAAGGGAACTGGGTAAAACATAAGAATGTGAGTCTGGTAAGCGTTGCATATCATAACATTGTACTTCCGCTGGTCCCACAGATCCATGCGGATCTTTTATGGGATCTGAGCGCCTTGTTTGTTGGTCTTGGCTTACTCTATTTCCTGTTTGCATTCTATTTGAGAAACCGGCTCGCCCGTAAATCGAGTGCAGTCGCCCAAAGGAAGAAGGAGTTGGGCCCGATGATCAGCAATTTTCTGTTCTTTGGGGACGATGCTTCCCTCCAGGAAAAATATGACTATGTACAAATGAAAATGGAGATCCGCCAGCTCCTGAAAGACGACTTCAACCGCAAGGTCATGGTGGAAGTACTTCTCGATTTGCAAAAAGATATTGCAGGGGATGCGAGAAACCGACTCTTTAATTTATACCGCGATCTCGGATTACATCTCGACGCCTTTGAAAAATTAAAAAGCTGGCGGTGGGAGGTGATCTCCCAGGGGATTTTAGAGCTTACACAACTTCAGGTTGAAGAGTCCTATGGGTTTATCAAAAAATTTATCAACCATCGCCGTGGAGTCATCAGAAAACAGGCTCAAATGGCCACCGTTAGCTTAAAACATAAGGGTATTATTTACTTTTTGGATACCTGTAAATACAAAATTTCCGAATGGCAACAGCTAAAACTGTTGGATGTCATCCGGAATTTGGAAGATTTTCAACCCCCGCGATTTAAAGCCTGGCTCACCTCAAAAAATAAAGACGTTGTCCTTTTTTCTCTTCGCCTGATCAAATATTACAGGCAAAACGATGCCAATAACAGCCTGATTGAGCTCGTAAAACACAGGAATGATGGAATTAAAGCCGAGGCCATCTATTGCATCAAGGAGTTCTGTGTTTTTGAAGCGATTGATACCTTAAAAGCCATGTTCTGGAATTGCAGTGCCAATGTAAAACTATTGCTCCTGGATGCGATTGCCGATCTGGGCAGTGAGGAAGAGATTCCTTTTCTGAAACAGGTTGAACAGAAGGAAGGAAGCTTTATGGTTAGAAGCAAAGCGTTGGGTGCCATAAATACCATAGCGCCGGATTCCATAATGCCCACCCATGATATAGTGACCACCATTCCATATGAAGACCAAATGGCAGCCATGGAGTCCGAAATGGAACAGACACCGAAAAAAGAACCGGAAATGGTTCAGGAATGCGAGATTAATCGGGAAGAGGACATTATTCCTAAGGAAGAGGGCTCAAAAGAAGAGGCCGTTGTACAGGATGAAAACACAAATGAATTATTGGATATTCCGGCCGAATGGGAAACGCTGTTAGACGCTGAAACCGAAGATGAAAACATCTTTGAACTCTGTTTTATGGAGGAGTTGGAAGATATACTGGCCGATGCAACCTCCACCGGGCAGGGGCTATTGCCACTCGATTTCCTTCCTATTGTAGAAGGTATTGGGCAGGCGGAAGAAGAATATGAGCCTGCGGACGCTCCCCTGAACCCTCTTACGGATATAGAAGTTGAAACAGAAGTGATCCATGAAAATGAAAAATTCAGTATTGAGTTAAACAACATTTTACACCGGATTCGCGAAAACCATGATGGTGATAAAGAAATGGCCGTGGATTTTATTCCCCTGGTGACCGAAGCAACAAGATCAACTGACATGGACAAAACAAAGAAGATTTCAACTTTGCGGTTAAATGAGATAGAGGTTTACTTTGAGGAAGTAAACGAATCTCAAATGCCGCCTGCCGACAATACCCCCCAACCGTCTGAGGTGGAAGAAAAGGATAATACGGCCCGTAGTGGGGTTGACGGGATTGAAGTGACTTATGATCAGGTGCTGGGCGCCATACCCCAGGCTGCCGGGGAGATTGATCTGCAATTTGAACCGGAAGTGAAGGCAGAAACCCTTGCAGGGGGTACTGAAGTAGACCCTCCTTCCGCAGAGGGAGTGAACTGTGAAGAGGTCACAGACAGGGCAAGTATCTTTTATGAGCTTTTCAGGACCCTCGATTCCGAATCAAAACTGATTTTGCTGGACGAGGTGCTGGCAGTCGGCGAAACACAGGA
>DATGCB010000115.1:0-4035 GCA_035312365.1 Eudoraea sp.
CCTCCCGAAAATTTATAGGCACCATGACTCGTACCTACCGCTACCGCCAGACTGTCGCATCCGGTCAGTTTTACAAATTTTTCCACCTCCGCCGGATTGGTATACCTTGCCTGTTTTTCATCAATTGAAATATCGTCCTCAACACCGCTGAGCACCCCTAATTCTGCTTCGACAAATACATTTTTAGCATGTGCCCGTTGAACGACTGACCTGGTCCTTTCAACATTTTTTGCAAAATCATCATGGGACGCATCGATCATAACAGAATCGTATTTATCAGAATCTATGGCCTGCAAGGCATGCGCTTCATTACCGTGATCCAAATGAACGGCATACACAGCTTTCGGATATATCTTTGAGGCGGCATCAATCATTGCCGATAGCATTATTGAATGCCCATAGTTTCTTGCCACCGGTGTTATCTGGACCAAAAAAGGGGCCTTCGCCCTTTCTCCCGCCCTAAAGAGGCCATGTACCTGTTCCATAGTAAATATGTTGACCGCGGCAATGGCGTATTTGCCATAACACTTTTTAAAGAGAACATTTGGCGAAATAACCATATTAGTCCGTTCGTTGATCTGTGTTAAGGGCTGGGCACTTAGTATAAAAAAACGATAAAAAAACGATCCTGAAAAACATAATGTGTCAAAAGGCTATGCAAAGGTTTGCATTATGCAATTGCGCTGCCCGATCAAATATTTTGGACAACATTCCCGCAAAATTGCCCTTATCACAAGGTCGTGATTGAAAGCCAACATTGCGTTAACCAAGGGTTATTTTATGACTAAAAGGTGTATAGCCTGTAAGATATACGTAAAGGCCAGCGGTTCGTAAACTCCCCTGATGATATGTATATTGTTCACTTTCAAGACGAGAAATTTTTTTGTGTTCATTTTTTCCGGGCCCAAAATGTACGACGTCTTCCCCCAGGGTATAGCTGCCAGATCCTGATTCAAGAAAATAATTATTGTTTGAAGCAGGCACGACCCCGGTTAATTTGCCCATTTCATTAAAACACATTTCCAGGGTAACTTCAACATTTGGCGGGCCGGTTACTTTTATGTCAATATCCAGGACCCCATCCGTTTCTGTAATATCAATTGCCGTAATCTGCTCTTTTACATCGCTCTTTTTTCGCGAATCAAAATCCATTTTATTCCAAAATCTTCCATCCGGCGAGGCCGACAGTCTATAATCTCCATTACCCTGAACGGAATTTTTGTCCAGGGGCTGGTAATAATACGCTTCTTTGCGTTCCTTCAGCCTGTATGTCCTCCCTTCCTTTATAAGCCCGTCACTGCTAAAATAGCCCATCCTGAAAAAAGAAGTGGAAAGGCGCATGTATTTGAGTATTGCCTTTCCTTTTCTGAATGACAGGAAATTTGGATTGGAGGACCTCCCGGAAATAACCTGTATTGGTTTATCATTACCCCCAAAGATGGTTACGGAGATATTACCACGCCTGATTCTGGCAAGGTTAGAATGTGTAAACAGCTTTTCAAAATCATCATCGGGGTCCCCTGAATCGGGCAGTTCCTTCTGTAATTCCTTATTTTCCATAAATGCTGCAAGGGAATGCGCCATAACCTGATCCTTAAATTCCGGCAAGCTTCCAATTTTCCTGGCTATCTCTGTAAACAATGGATTCCCTGTAATGATGGCCATATACCTGTATTGTAAATAAAACCTGGTAATCCTCGAAGTCGAAAATTGATCCTGTCGCCTCGAATCAACGGATACCACATCGCCGTTAAGTTCGGTATAGTAGTAATAGGTTGTCAGGTTTTTATGTACCGGATCCAATAGTTCAGGCCTGTTAAGTAATCGCGCCATCGTAATAAATGCCTTGTCAATTACCGCAGAATAAGTACTGCTCCGTTCCAGGAAATGACCGTCTTCATTTAGATAAATCCCTTCTGAAAGCCATTCATCGATCCTGTGTACATATTTGGCATCCGGGTAAAGCGCATTGATATTGGCAAGGGCAGCACTAATGACCCACCTGTGGTTAGGGGTATGCACTCCCCCATTGACCATAGCTTCTCCCGCACTTAATATAAATTTTTTCAGTTTCTCTGTTACAGGTTGCAAGTCCTTATGACCATCCAATTTCAATACGGTTGCGGCCAGGCAAATATGTTCCAATACAAAAGCAGTATCGGGTGGAGACTGCCTGTTACCCCCTGCATCAACCGTTCCGTCACTATACTGACCCTTTAATATAATATCCATACGCTGATTAAGTCGCTCTGATAAAACCGCGGACCGATAATGGGCCGACCCGGAATTTGAAGCTGATGCTGAAATAACAGCAATGGATGTTGCCAAAGGCCGAAAATTATTAAGCCGGATATCGGGGTTTAACGGCCCTTTGGCGATTAGGTCCTTTACGCTCTGGTCATTGTTATAAATCAGCTTTTGCATGAGCTGATTGTCATTTTTTGATGCAGGTATCAGGGCATCCCCTGCTAAGACGAATTCACTGAGGAAGGTACCCGCCAATGCGAGACTCCCCGTACGAATAAACTTCCCGCGACTTATTTGATAGCTCATGTGATTGTATTCATCAGTTTTACCAATATGTTTACTCCTTGTAATCCTTCCTTCTTTTTATAATGGTGTATTGTTCCGTGAATACATAGTGGTAAGAACCTCAATAATATATTAAAATGCCGCCATTTATAGCATTAGGTGCAGCTTCAGGGCAACCAGAAACTGGTGATATTTAAAAAGAAAGGCGGGTATCGACCTTGCTGTGGTTTGCATAATGCTACAGTTCCACCTGATTATTTAATATAGACGTACATGTCCTTGAAGATCCCCTGATCACGAGTTCGGGTTTAAAAATTTCCTGCCGGAATCCCTTCTTGTTATCATCATCCATCAGCCGGTGAAGAACGATCCGGGCCGACAACATTCCCAGACTATAAACGGGTTGCCAGACTGTAGATAGAGATGGCCTGAAATAAGAGGAATGCGGCTCATCGTCAAAACCCACTATGGAAATATCATCCGGTATCCTCAATCCCATGTTTCTGGCCACATGCATTGCGGAAATGGCAATATTATCGTTCATGGCAAAAATTGCATCGGGCGAATCCTGAAGTTTTAAAAGTTTTTTGGCAGGTTTTAGGCCATCATCATGGGAAAACCCCTTAACATGGGCGATATATTCATTGCGAACAGGGACCTTACCGTTTTCCAATGCATCTAAATATCCCTGAAGCCTGTGCTTTGTGGTACTTAGGTTCAATGGCCCGCCCAAATGTGCGATTTTCACACAACCCGATCTGATCAGATACTCCACGGCCTGAAAAGCCCCTGCATAATCATCAACAAGCACCTTGTCTGCTTCCAGTCCTGGGCAGTCCCTGTCAAAAACCACCACGGGAATACCGTTCTTTTGCAGGCTTCGGAAGTGGTCAAAGTCCTTGGTAGCAGAGGCGGGTGATACCAAAACCCCATCCACCTGAATTTTTAACAATTTTTTGATGATTACCGCTTCTTCCTCGTACGATTCGTTGGACAGGCAGATCATAATATTATACTCAGAAGAGCCTATCACATCCTGTATGCCCGTTATGATCGCTGAAAAAAAGTGGCTGGTAATCTCGGGAACAATGACCCCGATGGTGTTCGATTTTTTCCGTAAAAGGTTCAAAGCCATCAGATTTGGCTGGTAATCCAGTTTTTCAGCCAATGCCCGAACAGCTTCCTTTGTTTCCTTCCTGAGGGCCGGGTGGTCATTTAAGGCCCTGGAAACAGTGGATGGAGCAACATTCAGCTCGCGGGCAATATCGGTAATCGTTACCCTTCCCTTTTTCATGATCAGCTCGTTTTGAATCGGTTGACAATTTCTCCAGTACCCAATTTAATTTCACCGGTATATCCCCCTAATACGTCCCTTATACCCCGGAAAATGCCTTAGTAAAGTACAAAAAATTTCGTTATTCTTTTTTAAGTGAATAAATGGAAGAAATGCTTTTGTCGGCGATCCGCGAAGTCCACCTGCGCAGGTACACAGTCAATACTTTC
>DATGCB010000116.1:0-5849 GCA_035312365.1 Eudoraea sp.
TTCAGCCAATATCGTTTTCCGACGGCAGCTTTCAATTGTATTTTTTTTACAAAATCCGGATATTTATAGATCGGTTTTTTCATGCTACAATTCGTTTTTCAAATTTGGAAGTTATCCCGTCTGTTCCTGCGGTCGTTATTATTGTTAACCGCACTTTATTTTGATAGGATCTTATGCGCCAGTGAGGGGAATAAAAAAGCGATCCACAGGAAGAATTTCATTTTAGGAACCGTCAGTATTTTCTTTTCCTGTTGCAACTGAGGAAGTATACGTTCGACAAGTTTTTTAGCCGACATTTTTTGGACATCCCTGTCTTCGGTCATTGCGGTATCCGTAACAGGTGGAATAAATTCCAACACCTTGATATTTGATCCTTTCAGAGCATATTGAAGTCCTGCAGTAAAGTTTCGCATGGCAGCTTTACCCGCACTATAGACCAATCCATCATCTTTTGGGAATGCCCCCAGGCCGGAGGTGGTATTAACGATGATAGATTTCTCCGCATTGCTCAGTAACGGAATCATTAACCGGGTCAAAATCAACTGCCCTGTGACGTTTGTTATAGGGCTAATACGGTTGAGGGTAGTATGAATCTTTTCGATCTCCATTTTATGACACACCACGATCCTGTAACTGCAATTTAGTACTTTTCACAGGATTCACGATGGTTTGCGCGAACCATCCATTTTACTTTTTATTTCTTCAGAAAGAAACAGATTGATCGCATTATTTGAATGAGTTAACTCTTCGACCGATGCCGGAACGGAGGCAACCTATTCACTATTGGTAAAGTGGTTCGTCTTCAGGGTAAGTTCTGGAAAGCGGGGGCTTGACAGATCGTTTTGCCTGCCCTTTAAATAGTGGTCCCAAAAATCCAGGATCACTGAATGTACGATTTCAACGGTCCTCTCCGAGGGCAGTACTCCCGATTGGCCGTAGTATTTGAGGATGGGCCAGATGATTGCCATATCGGTAAGGTCGGCATGTTTGGTACCCCGCAGGTGGTATTCAAAATAGGCGTGTTTGCTTCGCAGGAACATAAAATCGTTCATTCCTTGGCCATCGTCGCTGGCGAACATCATAAAAGGCACCTGGAGGCTGTCTTTTTGGGTGGTACCGTATTGCAGCCCGTCCATGTTGATCCCGGCAGCAACCCGGGGATCCACTTTACAGAATTCTCCGGCAACCGCCCCCCCGACAGACATGCCCATAATGCCGATTTTTACAGTATCAATGGCCGGGATTGAAGCTGACAGGGGGGAAGTTTCCAGCAAGCGGTCCAGGACAAACCGGCTGTCCCGGGTCCAGGTTACCACCGTCTCATTAATGGCATCCGCGTGTTCAATGGCTGCAAGGACAAGATTGCCACGTTCCTCCGGATCTGTTAAAGAGGCAATCGCCTTCTGGGCTTCTTCAATGGGGGCCGAGGCTTCGGCGATCCATTGCATCCCTTCCCTGAATTTTTCCAGACTCGAAATAAACTCCGGTAAGATCACCTTTCCCTCGCCAAGGTCCACGCGGATACTTTCATACGGGTGTCCTATACTTGCGACGATATACCCGTTGCTTGCCAAATGCTCCATTAGTAAGGTGTTCTGGCCAGTGAACATCTGTAATCCATGATTGAACAAAATAAGAGGGTACCTGCCCTTTGCGGGCTCCAGGTCGGGAAAAGAATGGGTGGGAACTTCCTGCAAATAATTTGTAAAAAAGTGGATGATGTCCTTTTTTCCGGAATAGAGGCCGGACCATAATGCCATAGGCTTCCCATCTATCCGTCCCTTCCCGGGATACCACACTTCCAACAGCAATGACCTTTTATCGAAGGAATCCCCTGAATGGGGCTCATGCCGCTCATTATCCAGTAAAGTAACCCATATGTGGCCAACGGGGTAGGGCCCCGGGGGTTCCTTCAATGCCAGCACGGGCATTCCTATTGAGTATACGACAGAAATACCCAGCAGGATCATTGCCAGGAGTGAACCCGAAATCCGCAAAAACAGCGGGGCGATCGATTTTTTAAAGTACAATAGTCCCAGGACGCTAAAGATCAAATAGACAAAGGCCATTTGCCACCGGGGAGTTTCCAGGATGGTATGAAGTATAAAAATACCTGTGCCCAGCAAGAGCAGTACTTTTTGGATGCTCCTTCGCCTCCCGAAAAATGAAAGGACAAAAAGGAATAGCACCGTATTGAACAGGAGTAAATACTCTAAAAGCTGCATGATATTACATGTTTTTGATGGTTTTGGCGGATGACACTCTGAACACAACAGTGTTGCAAACCTCCATTATGACGACTTTTCAATTTATCTTTGCCAGCAAAGGGTAAAGGAATTAAAAGTTTTTCGGGGAGGGGGATTGATTTATAAATCAGTACCTTATAATTTCCGGTACCCCATAGCTTTGTTTGCAATGAATCAGCTTATGTGGCCAGGTATTATCAATGCGCTGGCCCTTGCCGCAGCCATCATTCTGGTTTTTATCCTGAAGGTATTACCGGCGCGGAAAGGGGACAGGAACTTATATCTGCTCATCTTGCTGATCTACCTTATCATTCACCTTACCGGCGGGCTGGCGATGCTAGGCGGGGTTATGAGCTTGCCTGTTTATGCCCTGTATTCCCTATCCATGGTGGTGCTGTATGGCCCTACGTTTTATTTTTATATTCGAAAATTCCACGATCTGCCTGTAAGGGGTTATCTATGGCATATTCTTCCTATTGAGTTTGTTCTATGGGCCCTGATTGCACTGCACGCCCTTGACATTATGGCTGCCCCGAAATGGTTCTACAACCTGTATTTTACCTCCGTATTGCTGGTGTACTTTATTGCTGCCGTCAGAATAAGTGGATCTGTTCCCCTGAGGCAGGGGAGGGGTTGGATGAAAACCATCGCCATTGGTTTTGGAGGTTTGATCCTTTTATACGTTATAGAAGCGGTCTGGATGAGTATAGACTTCACCTCAATCGACAGTATTGTCGTGATCAATACCACCGCCTATAATGTATTCTGCTTTGTTTTTTTACTCATTACCATAAAGCAGGTCATTACGCGGCCCCAGCCATTTTCAGGTCTCAGGATGGCGTATAAGCGCAAAAAAACCGGGGAGGTAGAAGAGGAACTCAAAGCGATCGTTGCCTATGTTGTAGATAAGAAGGAATATAAAAACCCTGCCCTGAACCGCGATGTCATTTCGGAAGCAACGGGCCTGGGTGTCCACCGGATCTCAGAGATCATCAATAGTGAATTGGAAAAGAACTTTAATGAATGGGTGAATGAATACAGGATCAATGAAGCAAAATCACACCTGCGTAATTCAGAACTGAGTATTAAGGAAATTTGTTACGAAGTTGGTTTTAATTCCAAATCGGTCTTTAATAACGCTTTTAGAAGGCAAATGAAGATGACCCCGTCCCAATATCGCCTGCTCCTGTAATTTAGATAGCTTTGAAGTCCTAAAAAGAATACCCTGTGCAGATCATTCATGTTTTATTGATCTGTTACCAACTAAAACTCTCTATTACGTTTTCCTGAAAATATACCTTAATGGTATCTTCTTCATTTAAGTAAATATGGTGGATTTTATCCGAGCCACTTTTTATTTCCCTGTGGCGGACAGACAGCACCAGGGAATCCAGATCTGCAGGGGTCGATTCTGTTTGGTGGTTTTCTTCCTTCTTTGCAAATTTCATAAAAAGCGTATGCTGATCCTTGAGGGAAACCACATTGATAGAATAATAAGGATCTTCCTTTGTGGTGGCATTATAAATTAACTGGTCACCATCAGGGGACCAGGTTACAAGGATGGACTCCGGGCTTAGGTCAGAAACCACCGTCCGTACCACCCGTAATTGGATATCCTCGGTAAACAGGGCATAACGATCACCTGCTTTCTTAAAATAGGCAACTTTACTACCATCCGGGGATAGGACGATACCCAATTTGGGATCGCTTTTGAATGAATAAAAAACGACTATAAGAATTACCGTCAGAATACCGAATATGACAACAAACTTTTTTAATATTCCATTATTTCTGTTGGTCTCAAGTGGTTTGGTATGGATCTTTTCTTTGGAAATAGATTTTACTAGCCTGTAACCCTTGCGGGGAACCGTGGCAATATATTCGTTTTTCCCGCATGCCTGGTCCAGTATTTTACGGAGCTCCGAAATGGCTTTGTTTAAAGAATTCTCCGTGACTACTGCATTTGCCCAAACTTTTTGATAAAACGCTGCTTTGCTTACCACCTCTCCATTTGCTTCGAGCAGGACGATAAGGACCTGCCTAACCTTATCCTGAACCTTAAAGTCCGTACGATCCTTCCTCAGGAGTAATAAGTCCGGATAAATAGTCCAGCTACCTATTCTGTATATTAATTTTTGGGACCCCATAAACGTCTTCAAAAACAGATAAGACAAAATTCAGGAAAAAGTAATCTTAAAATAAACCATGCAACCGCATTAAATCCTAATTATGTCTATAAATGTACTGAATAGTAGGAGAATTTATATTCTTCAAAAGATCTGGTAATTGAGATGCTGCTTTTTGATTCCAATCAAGGTATTGGCCGGCCATATGCACATGGTCCTGCATATGAACATTTGAATTCAATGAATAAAAATCAATAAAAATGAAATGAAACGTACAGCTTACACGATGATAGGGGCATTTCTCTTTTTTTGCCAGGGGTATTCTCAGTTTTACCCTTTGCGAACGACAGAAGAAAAAAAAATCTATTCCACGGTTCTAAACGAACAGCGGCCCATACTGATCTCAAAACCCATCGGATATGATCATTCCAGCGAAGCTTATTTTGTTGTGTATGTGCTGGATGGCAATTTAAATATGAGCCTCACTTCGGGTATTGCTGAACTCCTTTACCAGGCCGGTTACCCAAAATTATTGGTTGTTGGGATTCCAAGCACTGAGCGGACCCGGGATTTAACACCATCTGCCGTGCAGAATACACCACTGGGTGGCGGAGCGGATGATTTCATGAGGTTTATAGAAACCGAACTGATGCCGTTTGTGGAGCATAACTACAGGGCGCATTCATATAATGTTCTCATTGGTCACTCACTCGGAGGGCTTTTTGCAACCCACGTCCTTCATAAAAACCCTGATTTATTCGATGGTTATATCGCCATTACACCGACCGTGGTATATGAAGATTTTCAAACGGGCAACGACCTGAGGAACTTTTTTGAAGGCACAAAGGTGCTCCACAAAACCTTCTTCTTTTCGGTAGCCTATGAGCCGGGCCCGGAAGGCGATGCCGTTTTCCGGTTAAAAAGAGAGGTTTTTGAAAAACACATACCTGACAGGTTCGATTGGGCATTTGAATATTATCCAAAAGAAAATCATTCCACAACCCCTATTGTTGCGACCCTTGATGGATTGAGATTTGTTTTCAAAGACCTTGTGCCGGATGATGATCTGGTTAAGGAAAAGGGGTTTGAGAACACCCGGTTATATTATCAGAACCTCGGGGAAAAGTATTCCAAAGAAGTTCTCATCCCCCAACGCATATTAATGAATTATGGCTACGATATCATTTCTGATAAAGATTTAGAAAAAGAAGCTTTTGCCGTATTTAATTATTACAGGGAAAATTATCCCGGGGTTCCTGTATCGTATGATGGATTGGCGATACTTTACGAAAGAAGGAATGATTTAAACAATGCGATCATAAACCTGAAAAAGTTAATTGAAATAGACCCGGCTTATGAAGATGCATTGGACCGCCTGGAAAAGTTGGAAAAAATCAGGGATCGCGGAAAATAATGAAGGGGGAGGTAACGTCCCAGAAATCCCGAATTTCTGAGCCATCCAAAAGCCGAAATATTC
>DATGCB010000117.1:0-39487 GCA_035312365.1 Eudoraea sp.
ACCTGCAACCCCAAAAACAGCTCGAAATTCAGCCATATACCGTAGCCAAACTGGAAACTTTTGAGGCAGAAGAGGGCAATCCATTCAGAGATGGTAATAATAGCGATATCACGGGAGGCCTGGACGCCAAAATTGGCATCACCAATGATCTCACCCTGGATCTCACCATCAACCCTGATTTTGGGCAGGTGGAGGCAGATCCGTCGGCCATTGCGCTGGATGGCTTTCAGATTTTTTTCCAGGAAAGAAGGCCATTTTTTGTGGAAAACAATAATATATTCAATTTTCAGCTTTCCCAGTCCGAAGCCGGCAATACTTTTGGATTTGACAATATCTTCTATTCCCGCCGTATTGGCAGGGCTCCCCAGGGTTTTCCGGATACAATGGATGATGAATATGTTGACCAACCTGATAATACTCCCATCGTAGGCGCTGCCAAGTTTAGCGGTAAAACCAAAGATGGCTGGTCTATCGGGGTACTTGAAAGTGTCACAGCCAGGAGATATGCGACCATCGATACGGATGGCAGCAGGCGCAGAGAAGTTGTTGAACCCCTGACGAATTACCTGGTGGGAAGATTACAGAAAGATATAGATCAAGGCGACACCTATATTGGGGGGATGGTAACAGCGACCCACAGGGATGATCTTACCCGGGAAATAGACTTTCTCCATAAATCGGCCTATACGGGCGGCTTTGACTTCAAACATCAATGGAACGACCGGGACTGGTATATCGGGGGAAACCTTGTATGGAGCCATGTGGAGGGGAGTGAAGATGCCATTCAGGGAACACAGGAATCCATTACCCATCTGTTTCAAAGAATTGGTGCCGACCATGTAGCGGTTGATTCAGCCAGGACTTCCTTAACCGGTACCGGTGGTAATATTCAACTTGGCAAAATTGGTGACGGGCATTGGAAGTTTGAAACCGGTGCTACATGGCGTTCTCCGGAACTGGAACTCAATGATATTGGGTTTCAACGTCAGGCGGATGACATTCGGCACTACACCTGGATAGGCTACCAAACGCTGAAGCCGGATAGTACCTTCAGAAGGGTAGGGATCAATTATAATCATTGGAGTGTCTGGGATTTTGCCGGCAATCACAACCAACTGCAATTTAATACCAATAGCTGGCAGAACTGGAAAAATAATTGGTTTACAAATGCCGGCTTTAACTACAGGCCTGTTTTATATTCAAATTACGCACTGAGAGGCGGCCCCAGGTTACGGCTATCTCCGGAAATTAGCTTCTGGAATAGCATTAATACAGATAATAGAAAAAAATTACGGTTTAGTGCATTTCACAATGGAAGCAGGGCCCTGGATAAATCCAGTTCCTACTATTCAATTGAAGCCGGGCTCTCCTATCAACCCACTAATGCACTCCGGATTTCGGCCTTCCCGTCCTATACCGTGAACGATGACAAGCTCCAGTTTATTGATAATATCGATGTCAATGGGGACACCAGATATCTCAATGGGGAAATAGCCCAGCGTACGTTAAGCATGTCATTTCGGGTAAATTATACGATCAACCCCAACCTCACGATCCAGTATTGGGGGCAGCCTTTTATATCCCGGGGACGATATTCCAATTTTAAGCAGGTGACAGACCCTATGGCGAAAGATTTTGAGGATCGCATAACCTCCTATACCGGAGGCCAGGTTTTACTGGATGAGGTAGAAGGCCAATACTTTATCGATGAAGATATGAATGGAGTCCCCGAATTCGAATTCGCCAATCCCGATTTTTCAACGATACAATTCAGATCCAACCTGGTGCTGCGCTGGGAGTATATTCCAGGTTCCGAGATTTTCCTGGTCTGGTCGCAGGATATATCTCAGACCGGAGACCCTCAGGAAGGGCTCCTCAAGAGTTTGGGGGATAACGTATTTGGCGGCGAGAAGCCCATGAATATATTCCTTTTAAAGGCTACCTACCGCTTTGTCCTATAAATCCCCGTGTGCACAAAATATTATAAGGATATCTACGTTTAACTTCCAAATCCTTAAATCTCAGTTATGAAACTTAAATGGTCTATGGTTGGCCTTCTTGGGGTTTTTATCCTTTCCTGTTCTTCGGACAATGGGAATGGCTCTGAAAATGCATCCATTGTTGGTACCTGGAACATTACTTCTTTCCAGACCTCTCAATCCTATGATCTGAATGACGACGGAGAGTCCTCCAATGATCTGGTCGAGGAATTGGATTGTTTTACCTCTGTGATTTCCTTTACGGATGAAGGTACCTTTACCTTTATGTCTTCCGACATTGATTTCACAGCGCAGGGGGAAAATGATTTTACCATAGAATGCAATGGCTCATCAACGCTTTCCGGCACCTATGTCCTTGATGGAAATACACTTACCACAACGGACGAGGAAGGAACCGAGGAAGTTTCAGTTACGGTGACTAAAGACCGGCTAACGGCTGTCATCCAGGACGAAGACCTCGGGGAGGCTACCCTGATCTTTGAACGGCAATAAGCCGTATTTGTAAAATATTGAAAAACCTTTTGAACGCTGTTTCAAAAGGTTTTTTCCGTTCTGTGGGCCCGGCCTGCTACAGATTTACAAAATATTATCCGATTTTGCGTTTTTGCCCTGACAATCCCCTTTTTAATGCCAAATGTGATGAAAAGCAGGCTGGGACCTCTTTTCTATGGCAGCTTTTATGACTTTCGGCTGATCTTTAGATAAAGAAGACCCAAAGGCCGATGAACATACTATTGAAGGTACCAGGGATGCCCGGGAATTCAAAATCGATCAAAGCACAGCCAGTGATGATGAAAAAAATGGAAGGCATATTCTTAACTTTTTGACTGCCAGGGATTGTTTTATCATTACGCTTACCTTCCATCGGGATCTTAGTATAGTTTCCGAAAATTCCGTTAACTATCTTGAGATCAACGTAAATACCGGTGGATCCGGCCCTGACATTCCGGGTCCAATACAATCCGATACGGAAACAACCACCTATGCGTTCGATGGTAATGTACTGACCTTTGTAGATGCCAAGCCCCAAAGGGTCAATGTGGATGTCACGGTAACCGGCAATACCATGACGGTGGATGCTGCTGATCCGGACATTCCTAATTTCAACGCGGGCGGAGAACTTATTTTTAGGAAGCGATAAATAAAACACTATATAATTGAAAAGCCTTTTGGTTTTCCGAAGGGCTTTTTTTATTTTCCATGATCAGGAAGGATGCTACCTTGGCAAATTCCATCTAAAAGAAGCCCGAATTGACCTTTAAACACCATTCTTCTTATCAAAAATTATGCATTACCTTATTGGCCATCTTTGTATTATGTGATTGTTCAGACCCCGTAACACCGGAGTTCAAATTTAAAGAAGGCCTTGTCTATATCGATGCTCTGGCGTCCACGGCCCCGGGGGCTTCTTATGCTACCCTTACCAGATCAGTCCGGGAGTTTGGTGTCAACAAGAATACTTTTATCAGCGGGGCTGCCGTTACCTTTGTGAATACGACCTCAGGGACTACCGTAATCCTGATCGAAGATGAAGAATTGTATGTTCCTCCCGCCGATTTTGCGGCCGGGTTTGGAGAGACATGGGAACTCAGGGTAATACTCGAAGATGGGACGGAATACCGATCCCTGCCCGAAACTGTTCAAAAAGCCGTGGAAATTTCCGATCTGGAAGTCACCTACAATCCCGAATTGATCTTTAACGAAAGTCTTGGATTTATTCCCGGACATGAAATTTCAGCCAGTTTTGATGACCCGGGAAATGAAGACAATTTTTATTATTGGCGCTACCGCACTTTTGAAAGATTGGTCAATTGCCAGATATGTTTTACCGCATTTTATCGGAATGGTGAATGTGTCAAAGCCAATGTTGAAACCGATAATTCTCCTGTTAATGAATACTATACCTATGGGTGCGAGGAACCTTGCTGGAGAATTCGCTTTAGTGATCAGATCAATATATTTTCCGATGAGTTCTCCGATGGTACCACTACCACCGCTTTGCCGGTTGCCAATATTATCCTTTACAGTAAGCGCAACATCCTGGTGGAATTGCAGCAATTTAATATTACCCCCGCGGCTTACCGCTACTACAAAACATTAAAGGACATCATAGATAACAATACCGGGTTTAACTCACCCTTGCCGGCCGCTTTGGTCGGCAATTTATTTAATCCATCCGATGGGGAAGAATTTGTTTTGGGTAGATTTACGGCAGCTGCTACCACTGTGAAACCCATTTTTATTGAGCGGATTTTTGTTGGGGAAGATCCATTGGAAGATGAGTATATATCACGGGCTGAGGGGCTGGAGGCACCTGCGCCCGTTGTATTAACGGCACCCTGTATCACCAGCAGATTCAGAACATCAACACGTCCCGACGGTTGGATAGATCAGTAATGTCAACTGTACATTTTACGTACTATATTTACTATATTTAGACAAATAAATTGCTTGGAAAAGAAACTTCATTTTCACCTGCCTATTAAATTTCTTCTGTCTTTAGTGATCCCGGCAATGATTTGGGGCTGTATTGATCCGGTAACCCCCGAATATGAACTAAAGGAAGGCCTTTTTTTTGTGGAGGGTTTTGCCTCCACAGAACCCGGGGCCTCTTTTGTGATCATTAAGGAATCCGCATTTGAGTTTGGTTTTTATGTTACAAATTTTGTAAAAGGTGCCCGCGTTTCCTTTATAAATTCAAGTACCAGAGAGGAGGTGGAATTATCGGAACTGATTGGCACCTATATACCTCCTCCGGATTTTCGGGTTGCACCAGGAGCGTCCTGGGAATTGGATATTGTATTGGAGAATGGAACCAACTACCGCTCTGCGCCGGAATTGGTTTTGGAACCGGTGCCAATTGTTGATTTGGAGGTTGTATATGACCCGGAACTTGCTTTTCGCGAGATTAACGGGGGTAAATTTATTCCCGGGCATGAGGTTTTGGTATCTTTTGATGACCCGGCAAACCGGAAGAATTTTTATTATTGGACGTACAGGACCTTTGAGAATCTCGACTTTTGTGAAAAGTGTTACAATGCTGTATTCAGGGACGGCGAATGCCAAAGCCTCCCACTATCATTGCAAAGTGCCCCATACTATGACTACACCTGTGAGAGCGACTGCTGGCGGATACGTTTTCCCGAGGGTATAACCATTTATGATGATGAATTTTCTGATGGGAAAAGTGTTTCTAAATTTTCGATAGGGGAGTTGTTATTGTACACCAAAGAGAATATGGTCGTGGAGGTGCAGCAGTTTACCCTGACACCTTCCGCCCATAAATACTACAAGGTACTTAAGGATATCGTTGATAATAACCGGAGTCTCAATGCGCCGCCACCATCTGCCCTGGTAGGAAATTTATTTAACCCCAATGACCCTGAAGATTTTATCTTTGGAAGATTTACGGCAGCAGCTTCTGCTGTACGATCGATGTTTATTGAAAGGACATTCATTTCAGAACAGCCTCTTGAAACCATGGAAGCAGCAGTTTTAGAGCCAACCCTTAATTCGCCACTTCCCCCGCCTCCCACGACCACAGCGCCATGCAGTGAAACGCGGTTTAGAACCGCGATCATCCCCGATGGGTGGGTGGACTAATAATAATTTAGAACATGAAACTAAAAAAAATAGGAATACTGAGTTTTGTTTTATTTTTTACGTTCGTTTCCCCTGGGCTGGGTCAGGAATTTGGACTGTCTTTCGAAGTTCTGGATAAAGAATCAGGAATTCCCATGGAAAATGCCCAAATCTCCATAACTCCCTGCAACTGCGGAGGCGTCACCAGTGCAGGCGGCCGGTTCTCCATTAGCCTTCCTGAAGACAGCTATCAAATCAATATCAGCTTTATAGGTTATAGGGACGAGGTTCGGACCGTAGTTTTAAATGAAAGCATTATTCTTAAAATTGAGTTGGAAGAAGAACAGGAACAGTTGTCTGAAGTTGTGGTAAGGGCCAAAAAAATTATTGAAACACTGGAGTCACCTCAGATGGGGGCACTTCAGCTAACCAGCCAGGAACTGAAAAAGATACCCGCCGCTATCGGAGAGTTCGATGTCTTGAGGGGAATGACACTTCTGGCCGGGGTGAACAACGCAGGGGAGATCAGCAATGGACTTTCTATAAGGGGTGGGTCCCTGGATCAGAATTTAATCCTGTTGGACTACGCACCCATCTTTAATCCGACGCACCTGTTTGGATTGTTTTCAGTTTTTACCCCGGACCTGGTGTCAACAGTGGATCTTTACAGGGCCAATATCCCTGCGAGGTACGGGGGAAGGACAACTTCGGTCATGGACGTGAAGGTAGAAAATCCCTATTCAGAGAAGATCAAACTTTCCGGTGGTTTGGGCGTGGTTTCAAGCAGGCTTGCTATAGAAACTCCGATCATCAAGGACAAATTGATGCTAACCGCCGGCGGCAGGGCAGGATTAACAGACTTTTTATTACCCCTCGTTTCAGAACGACTTAAAGACACAAAGGCAAATTTTTACGATGCAACCCTGAAAGTCCTGTATTTACCAACCCCGGTGGATCAGATCTCTTTTACAGGGTTCTACAGTAAGGACTTCTACCAATTGGATCTGATCTCCAGAATCCAGGACATCAATGCCAGGATTAACCAGTACGATTTTAAAACGCTGAACGGCACCCTTAACTGGACACATACCTTTAAGAATGGTGCCAATTTGCGGTCCTTGTTCATTGCCAGCGACTATACGCCTAAAACCATTTTCCCTGAAGTGGACAATCCGAACGAGATTGTATATGAATCCAACATCAGCTACCTGAGTCTGGTTTCGGAATACTCAAAGACGATCAACGATAACCTGGATTATTACGCAGGGGTTCAGGCAAACAGGTATCAGATTAGTCCCGGAATGCTGGATCCCGGTAGTGCAATCAGCATCAATCCTGTTACCCTGAAAAGAGAAACGAGTTACGAATTCTCGGGTTACGGTAATTTCAATTACGAGGCTACGGAGCGCCTCTCCCTTTCGGCCGGACTGCGTTTCAATCATTTTGTTTTCGTCGGGCCCTATACCCAGGCGTCCTTTGAGGAGAATAGTGGTATTTTATTGGGAACCACCGAATTTGAAAAGGGAGCTGGTGTCAAAACCTATAACAACCTGGAGCCAAGGCTGGGTGCTTCTTTTAGGATTGGTGAGAATACATCTGTTAAGGCAAGTTATGCCAGGCTAAATCAATACCTTCAGAACGTTTATAACACAACCACCCCCCTGCCTACTTCACGTTGGAAAACAGCAGATCCGAATATCAAACCGCAGCAAAGTAATACTTTTGGACTTGGGTTATATCAAAACCTGAACGACAACAGCATTGAAGTGGCCCTGGAAGGCTATTACAGAGACTCGGAAAATAATCTTACCTACAAGCCCGGGGCGGATTTTTTTCTTGAAGAATTTCTGGAAAGGGATGTGGTCCAGGGCGAGGGAGAAGCCTACGGCATAGAGCTGAGTTTTAAAAAACCAAAGGGTATTGTCAATGGCTGGTTTAATTATACATGGTCCCGGAGTTTTTTGCGGTCAGATAATGAAAAGCTGGCCGATCGGGTCAATAACAATCAATGGTATCCTTCAGATTTTGACAGGCCACATGTCTTTAACGGCACCATAAATTTCGAAGGGGACAGGTACAACACCTGGAGTTTTAACTTTACGGCGCAAACCGGCAGGCCTTACACTGTGGCCAACAGTGTGTTTAAGATTGAAGAGATAGACGTGCCCATTTTCATTGAGCGTAACAATGCGCGCCTGAGACCCTATCACCGGTTAGATTTTTCCTGGAAAGTGAAGTATAGTAAAAAACAAAACAAACGGTGGATAGGGGACTGGACGTTCACGATTTACAATGTATATTCCCGGCGCAACCCCTTCAATCTATATTATGCACAACGTTCAGGCGCACAGGACTCCGATGTTTTTATTGCAAGTCCCCTTGGCACCTATGAACTTGCGGTACTCAATAGCCCCTTATTCGCGATTACCTACAATTTTGTTTTTCAGTAATCCGTGACGGTGAGAAGCTGATCGAAATTGGCGTCAATCTATGCGGTAGATAAAATTGATTTCTCCCATTTTGGTTTTGGTAAGACACAAACTAAGGGACCGCCCGTTTTTAGCGGCGATCTTCCCGATACGACCAATGTCACAGTCCTCTGAAAGGATCATATAGGTGTGATTATTTCGGTCCCCGAAAATCGGGAGTTGTTGAAATAAGTTCTCAAAATACCCAAAATCTTCTCCGCAATACCAGCCCTTTTCTTTAACGTTTACAGCATTTTTCGGATAGTAAGGCGGGTTGATCAGAATAAATTCGAAATGCCGCCCTGCCAGACTTTCAAAAAGGTCGGAATAGCAAACCTCTACGTCGAGGCCATTTTTTTTTGCAGCTGCCTCCAGAAATTCAAGGGCCTTTCTGTTAATGTCGGTCGCGGTAACAAATGCCCCTTTTTTTGCAGCCCAGAGAGACAATATCCCGCAACCGCAACCGAGTTCCAGAACTGATTTTCCCTCCATTTCCAGAGGTGTTATAAAATCCAGTAAAATTTTGGTACTAAAGGTCAGGTGGGGGGGGAAAACATCTGGATGTACAAGTACTTCAAGGCCTTCATAGGTGTATTTTCTGGGTTTTGTGTAGTACAGCTGTAGCCCTTTTTTAAGTACTGGATCCGTAATTTTTTTTAAAAACTTTCTCATTATTCGGCATAAAATCCTTGAACTTCCGGTTGCCGGTATTTCCAGATCTTATGCAATACCTTGATCTCATAAGGATATTTGTATATACCCCTTTTATAGCGCACCCTGGAAATGCTTCTCAACAATTGTTTTTTAAGGCCTTTAATCCTGAAATCAGACACGGTGGGGTAATACCCGTTCAGTACGGTTTCAAAATCCTTGATCTTATCAACCATGGCAGGGGTAAGCCAGGGGGTTAAGGGATTTTTGCGGAGGTCAAAGCTGGCCCAGGCCGGATCTAACCAATCTTCCAGTTTCCGGGGAAAACGGAACCCCGCCTTTTGAATTTGTTCATACAATTCGGAGCCTTCCGTAGCTACCGGGCTGTAGACGTAAATAATGATCTCTGCATCCGGGTTAATGGCCTTTATTTCCTTGATAAACCGAATGTCCCAGTCTATCTGAGCCATCACTTTTTCCGGAGTTGCAGCCGGCATCCCCAACACGAATGAAAATTCCGGGATGATCCCGATAAGGTGCAGCCTTTCCGCAAATTCCTTGATGCCCTGCCCCGTTTGTGTACCTCCCTTGTTCATTTGTCTCAGGATCTCGTCGTTCCCGGTTTCTGCTCCCAGGAATATCATCTTACAGCCCGCATCTTTCATCAGATGCAATTCCTCATCGCTGTATTTATTGATCGTGTCAATTCTTCCTTCACCCCACCAGGTGATGCCGTCATTTTTAATGAGCTCAGAGAATTCAACAACGCGTTTTCTGGAGGTAAAAAAATTGTTATCGTGAAATTCAATGGCATCAATCCCATATTTCTCCTTAAAGTAACGCACATCCCTGTAAACAGTTTGGGCCGATTTAGCCTTCCATCGCCCTTCATAGATCGGTACAACAGCACAAAAGGAACAGGTAAACGGACATCCCAGACTGGAATGATAGGAAAAAGTACGTTTGCCGAGGAACGTCCTGCTCAGATAATGGCTGAGTTCATAGAATTTGTTCAAATGTTGATAAGGTAATGGCGGCAGTGAATCCTGATCGAGCAAGGCTTCCTTAGGGGTCCTTACCAACGCCCCTTCTTCATCCTGAAAAACCAGGTTTTTGATCTTTTTCAGGTCGCCTTTCCGGTTGTTCTCCAGGGCTTCCAACAGCCTTGGAAAGGCAGAATCCCCCGGACCATCAACGATATAGTCCACATAGGGGGCCTCAATGGAAACCTTAAATTGATTAGAGGCAAAATACCCCCCCCAAACGGTTATGGCATTGGCATAATGTGCTTTGATCCGTTTTGTAAAGGGAATGGCCTGGCGCAATTGAGGTCCGGGCATCACCGTACAGCAGAAATATTTAAACGCCCCTGTATCGAAATAGGATGCGATCTTTTTCCAGGGATCCCTTTCCAGGTTGCCATCCACAAAAACAAAATCATATTTGCCATAAATAGAAGCTCCCACCTGAAGGATCGAATTGGGGATACGATGCTTGGCATTTGCGCTTCGCGGATTAAATATGAGCGCCTTGTCGGGCATGAAAGGACATTGAGTTTACAGGATTAATTTAGCAAAAATATTGCCGTGCAACCGGTTTCTGGATAAAGATAGGATGATTGCCGCCATTTCTTCGGAAGGAATCCAGTTTTTTAGCCTTAGTCTGGATTTTTCATTGGAAGAATAGTTAAAGCGATAGTCCCCGATACCCGACAATCTATCGAGAATTGAGGTGGTCTCCCGGATGAATCCACCGGTATATTCAAACTCAATTAGGGGAATTTGATAGGTTAAAACACCCAATACTTTTTCTTCATAACCCTCAACGTCAATCTTGCAATAATTTGGGAGGCCATACTCTTCTACTAAATTGTTCAGTGTTTTTACCTGCACGGTCTCTTTCTTATTCCAATAAACCTCGGCCGTCCTGAAGTAATCCATAAATTTATTTGATAGGGTGGCAATCTCCGTATGCGTGCCCAGGTGTAATTCTGCAAGGCCCGTTGTATCACCAACTGCAATGTTTCGGTAACTGAAATCCGGATATTTTTTTGCTACCCGGGCCAGAGCTGGAAGGCATGTACTTTGTGGTTCAAATCCGATAACCCGTGCTCCAAGTGAAAGAAAAATGATACTTTTTTTACCGGCGTTCGCCCCAATATCAAAACACAGATCATTTTTTTGGATCAGGGAAGCGTACAACTTTTTTGTATGTATTCTTCTAATAAAACTTTGAATGGGATTCATCAATCAATAAAAGGGTTTGAAGGGCAGGGATTGTTCATCAGGAATTATAAGACCATAGGTCGTTCGTACTATTGCTTAAAGGGCTTTGGCATACCTTTGAAGGGATTCTCCTTGCAACAAGCTACAAATAAAGGCGCAAATCCCAAATATTAATTAAGGAATTAAACTTTAAATTGTTATTATTGGAAGGAGCATGTAATTGGAATGCACATAAAAAAGATGCCATCCGGACCTAGAAAAACATCGATTGATTATTACGATGCAATCGCTGAACACTACGATTCAAAAATGGGTGATGACCAAACGCATCGCACCCGTCTTAGGATCAGCGAATATTTTGTCAATATCCCGAACATTCAGCGTATTCTGGATATGGGTGCGGGAACAGGTGCCGATCTGGAATGGCAATTGGCAGCGGGCTATCGGGTAGTATTTTTTGAGCCTTCGGCCAAAATGGCCGCGGTAGCCAATAAGAAGCACCGATTAGAGAGCCATGATCAAATAGAGCCGCTTATTGGAGAACAGGCGACCTATGATGGCCTGAAAAAGTACGAAAGCATAGGTTTAGACGCCGTATTTTCTAATTTTGCGGCGATTAATTCCATTGGAGACCTCGGCGAATTGTTTCAGGTGATTTCCAAAATTCTCAAACCGGGGGGCAGCGTGGTTTGTGTTTTGTACGATAGAACGGGAAGGATGGACAGGTTAAAATCGTTCCTTAGGGCGAACGTCAGAACCAAAACGATCCGGGTGGCGTTGGATGACACCAGCCAGCATATGACGGTGTACCTCCATAGCAGGCATCAATTACTATCAGCAGCCAGAAAGAATCACTTTGAACTCCTTAATGGAGTAGATTTGAATTGGTCGGGATTTAAACTATTTCATTTTATAAAAAAGTAAACAACAGTGTTTCGCAGAATCCTTTCCGCTTATTTAAAGGAGTTTGTACCCATTGGGGTGCCTTCGACCCATATTGAGGAAAAAGTGTTTTGGGGGGATATGAACATCACTTCAAAATGGGTATTGGTCGCCATGGACCCGGTCCTGTACGCTATATCCAGTAAGGGGGAACTACCAAACGAAAATGCGCTCATTAGGATAAAACTAAAATCCCAAACCCTGGTAAGTATTGAAGGGGATGTACAGGAAAAAATTCTTTTCAATAATGAAATGGTGGTGCTTTGGCGGCCTGTTGTTACCAAAATTCACGGGATGACGTTTTATGAAAAATGGATGGAGCTTCCTCAACTATTACGACAATCGAAAAGGAGCAAATTTAAATTTAACCGCAATGGGATTATGCACCTTGCGGCCTCCTACTTTTATCCCCGGAAGATCTTTGTTGTCGTTGTAAGATCTGCGGATTATCTGAATATTTTCCCGATGGATCTGCATGTGCAGCCGCCCACTGGCAAGAACTATTTATTGGCCCTGCAACCGGGGAATGCCGCAGAAAAACAATTAAAAATGAATCTGAAAATGGTCGTCTGCGAGATCCCGGCCGACAAAATAGGATACGCGTATGAGTTGGGGAAGAATCACGGTCAGATCAATTTAAGAGAAAAGCAACTCCCATTTAATTGTACCCTTAGCAGCACTTTTAAGTTTCCACTGCCTGAATTTCAGATCGGGTATAAGGAGATTGAGATTACCCGGTTTCAGGATCTCAATACGCATACTTTGTTCTCAGGGAATATTGTATTTGAGTCGCCTTCACCCCCGGATATAAGGCAACCGTACCATATTCATCGGTTCCGCTACCATTATGGCCTCAAAATTAAGGATGCCTATTCGCTCCAAAGATTAGATATAATTTAGTCGTTGCATGAGTTCACCGTGGGTTCGCAAGATAGCCTGCACATGATCAGGGGATAGTGAATTCTTCCAATCCCCGACAATACCCTTCCTCATATGTTTTACTTTGATTTTCTCTCCCCGTTGATCAAAGGCTTTCTTTTTTATCGGAAATGACTGCAATTTCAGGTCGTTTTCAATATCTTTTTCAGGTTTTTCCATTTGGGCGTACTCCAGTATACATTTGGCGGTCTCCAAACCGGAAAGCAACAGATCCTCATACCTGATCACTAAAATATCCTTGCCTTCCAAATAGGGCATTACATGATCGTTCCAGGACCAGTGGCAGTGCTCTATAAAGCCATCGCCATGTTTTAACATATGCAACATCCGGTTAATTCTGTAGTTTCTGGACTGTGATCTGGCATTTACGGATTTTAACAGGGTAATCATTGGGTGGGGAAATTTTGCCTGCTTGATCAGATGCTCGAGCCAGTGGCTGTAAAATTTAAAGTGGAATATTCCCGAAACTACAATATCCCTGGGGTCCCGCACGATGTATATTACTTTGTCAATTTTAGCTTCACTGGAATTCTGTAGTTCACTTAACATATGGTGAGACTGATAACAAACCAGTTCGGATTCCCTTTGTTCCCCCTCCACCACAAAGGTCTTCCCCTCATAACCCCAATATCCGGCAGAAGGGGCACCGAGGAGCTGTGCAACCAGGCGTGTGGCCCAGGTAGTGCCACTCTTCTGATAGCCACATACAATGACCTTTTTTTTATTTTCCGGCATAAACGGTCGTAGCTTTTAGCAAATACATGCATCTGTACCCGGTAACAATAAGCAGTACAAGATTGCAACATATAATTATTTTTAACAGCAAAGGCAGGGTGAGCTGATCCATGAAGATAAATAGCAGGAATAGAAAAATAAAAAGGTTGAACAATGAAAGTAACGTCAGATCTCTCGACCTTTTAAGAAAACTGAGGTATTCATTAAAAAATCGGATGATCACCCTGATTGAAAATAAAACAAGGGCTAACAAAATGTATTCCTTAATCTCATAATATCTGCTGGAAATATTGAATCGCTCTACGTTTTGAACCAGTATAAAAATGGCAACGGAGGTAATAGTAATAATACCGAGGTAATATAGAAACAAATTTAGTACGGTCTTGCTTATTTCCCCCGACAATGCCTTAAATTCTTTAAAAAGTGTCGGCCTGAAACTTGTAATCATCGATGTGGCAATTACGGACAGGATCATTGCAACATTTAACAATAAGGCATAGATCCCCACTTCAGCAAGCCCTATCAGATTTTCAACGATGATGCGGTCTCCCCTGGCCAAAAACCATTGAACAAGAAGGAAAGGAAGCAGCCAAAGCGAATAGTTTATGGATTTTTTAATGGGGGCAAATCCAATCCTAAACCTGATCCCGGTTCTTGCGAGGACTAAAATAAAAAGGATCAAATTGGAAAGAAGGAGGCCCAGTAAGGCACCTGTAACACCCCATTCCAGGGAGACAATGAAAAAGGACTGTAAGGAAATATTTGAAATGACGCTTATGAGGACAAGTCTGCCGTATTTTTTTAATTCCTCGCTATTTCGCAGTAAAACAAAATATATTTGATTTAATCCGGCCAGGGCGGCACTTGGAATCACTATCAGTCCGTAGGGATAAAAGGAAATATAATTATTTGTAAAAATTGCTTCAAAAATTGCCGGGCCTGCCAGTATAAAGAAAACAGTACCGAAAAAGGCTAATAAAAGTGCAAACGAAAAAATATGCCGAAAGTACGCTGATAACTGCTCTTTGTCATGATAATAATCGAAATAATATGTTTGAAAGGAAGAATGTATATTACCGGTAATCAGGATTCCCAGAAAAGCGTAAAAAACGATCATCAGGGAAAATATTCCATAGTCGGAAACGGTAAAGGAGGTAACGTAAATCGGGATTAGGATAAAGGCTATGGAGGAATTTAAAAGGCTAATTATTAAATAGAATGAATTATGTTTTAGAATTTTTTTCATTTATTGATGCCACTGCGTTTCAATTTCAAATGGAGCCTAAAAGACAGGAACCCCTGCTGCTCCGGTCAACTTAAAATCCGTGACCGCTGATCCCTTTTCTCCCGGGATCTCCTCTTTATCGTCTTATGGAAAGGTATTAAATTTTTAAAGATCGGTAAAAGGGGTAACAAAGGGGGATACGATGTGTCATCGTATTATTTGGGCCGGGCACCAGAAATCCGGACACCATGATCCCTGCAATTTCTAAATTTTTTATTAACCGTTCCTCGGTCCGTCAGGTCAAAATACACGGTAAAATATCCTGGATATCATGAGCATCTTACATAGCTCACCACCTGAACGTCCTGAATTTTTCTAATATACAAGTCTGCTCCATTTCAGTTCACTTAAATGCCCGGGATCAATTCTTCTTGCAAACTCTATCTTTTTATGAAGCGAATCTCCGAATATAATTCTTCCCTGGTTGGTTTCTTCGATATAGATGTCCCCGTTTGGCAATATATTGGATCTACCCTGGCTTACCGTTTTAACCTTTTCATTTAAGAGCAACTGACTGTAGGGAGTTGTAACGGAGTCGCTTTCAAAATGATAGATATAAATCTCGTTATTGCTGCTCAGCAGGTGAGATTTTTCCTTTAGGATGCCTGTTTTGGAGTAGTCATATACTGCATCATTCCCAAATACTGCAAGCTTGTTGTCTCCGTAAAAATCGGGATCATGCTGGGCGATCCACGGGCCCTGTTTTAACCAGATTATTTTGTTCGTGCCCGGCCGGTACAGAAATACTGCGGATAAATTTCTACATGAGACAAGCAGATCCCCTTTTTTCCAATATGGACTGTCGCGGTAGGCCGGTTGTACGTCATTCAGATGAATGGGGTCATGTATAAAATAACCATTGGCATATATTAATGATTGATACCCATTGTCCTGCAAAATATCAATTACGCTCCGTGAATCAAGGATGTTGCCTGTTTCGGAGTCTATTTTTACGATTAAGTCGTCATGCAAACTATTGGGGTACATTTTTGATGGGTCTGGCAGGAAATTGAATGTGCGGCCAGCAAAATTAATTCCACAGGCATAGATATTACCAGCGCTGTCGGGTTCCACTGAGTGGTGAAAAGGAGTTTTATTATTTACCCATTCCACTTCGCTGGCAGCATTGATTTTAACAAGTGAATAGCCGGTTTGAAAGACTACCGAGGAATCCTTCAATAATAAGGGATGCATAAAAGACAGATCGGCACCCTTATCAAAAACCCTGGGATTCGATTCATTATATGAACGCCGGGAGATCAATTTCGCGTCGGGAACCCATTCCTTAATGAGTTTTCCTGTGGCTATGTCCAGTAATTGAATTTTTGAACGGAACCAACCTTCTTTGTAGGTAATCAATAAATTTGGGTAAGAACCAATATCCTTTGAATGATAGGTGAAACCGTCTTGCAGGGAGGTGTTGGCGATTAAATACAAGGGATTGGAAAAGAATTTTTTGATGTTTCTGGAAATGTCGCTGGTTTCTACCACCAACCCCGAAATAAAGGGCCCCACCAAATCTATACCGTTGTTAGGTTCTCTGAATACGGCCCGGGACAAGCCGGTTAACGCAATGGTATATAGAATAAACCCCAGTACAAGAATAATGATATACCTTACTTTCAATTTGGATCGCGCCATAAATTAATTTTTCATCAGGATGTTCAGTTTTTAAATCAGGGAGCTAAATGCTGACCTCTCAAAAGTAGTTATTCGGTGTTAATGGGGATACTCCGCAATTGATAGAAGCCGATGCCCCTCTCTAAATCGGATAGGTAAATCAGGCTATTATCATTGAGGATAGCGGGTTTCATTTTATTGCTCCTGTCAAAGGTCAATTGTTTTTCCCTGTAAAAATATTGATTGTCCCTGAATGAGATGCTGGTTGTGTCCATGGATATAACCTTAATCCGGGTAGGTTGAACTTTTTTCCCTTCCCTGTGCCAGTAAATATAATTTAGCAGTCCATCAACCACCGTATAGTCATATTTTAGGGCATGAAGGTCGTTTGTCAGCGTTTCTACATACCTTGGGGGTTCGCGTTCTGTAAGCACTAAAAAATAACCCATGAGCACCACAAATATGAGTAGGGACCCCATCCTCCATCGCACATATTTCAATGTATCCCGGGTCAAAATCAGGAAGAGAAACAGGTATAGCATTAATCTTGGGTAAGAAAAGGGGACCGGGAGTGTTGAAAAATAGCGGACCGGAACAGTTGCAATGGCAAAAAACAAAAGGATGATCGCATTATTTTTTGAATCAAAATTCCCCTTTCTCATATAAAAAAGGAAAGGAAATAACAGTAAAATACCGCCATAGGTACTGCTTCCCACAGGAGAGAGTAAGGTGTTCAGGATCATCCAGATGGAAAACAGCTTTAACTCTGAGGGTTCATGCCTGGTCGCAAAATAGATGACCAGGAGAAGCAGGAGTTTAAAGAACAGCATCACAAGTGAAAACAACAGGGTATTTGAACCGAAAATGCTTTTAAAAAGCATAAAAAACGATTGGTAGTTTTGTACAATTTCCAGCGAAATTTCCCCATCAGCCGCACGTGGAAGTACGGTTCTGAAATAGAATTCCCATATGGAGGTTCCGCAGACCAGGACAGACAGCGTCATTAACACAAGGCATATGAGGCTCAGATATATCAGGCCTTTGTATTTCTTTTTAAAGAGCAGGAATCCGAACAATAAAACCGGAAATACTTTTAGCATTATGGCAAAGCTCCAATATATCGCCATGTTCAGATACCGGTCCTTTTTATACGCCAGGAAGCCCTCGGTAAGCAGGAAAAAAAGGAGCAAATAGACCTGCCCGAAAAGAAAGCCATTTTTAAGGGGGATTACAAATACAACGGGTATTAAAAAAAGAATTCGGTTATTTATGCGGTAGGCAATAAAGAGATTTCGAAGGCTATACATGAATAGTACAAGACTCAATACATTAAAGATACATTTGGCCACGCCTAATGGAAAAAAAGTGAGCGGCAAAAAGCACAGTGCCAAAAACGGGGTGTTCGGGGTAAAATTTCCATATACATTCAGGTATCCCCTGGCGGCAATTTCGAGATTAAACACATGTGGAAAATAAAGGGAAGACGTAAAATTACCCTCTTTCAGAAAAGTGGCTCCAAAATAGTAATTGGCAAAGTCGTGTGGAATGGCTTTCGTGGCCAATACTATAAATAGCCCGCAAATTATGGCTATAAAAGCAAATCCGGCATAGGGGGACGATATCGTTTTGGAACCTATCACAGATCTTTAAAAAGTTTGAATTTGAATCCCAGCTTTTGTAAAAAATATTGCAGGGAAACCCACAATACCCCAAGTCCGTAAGCGATACTCCTTCTAAAATTTATTGAAGATGAATCCTGCTCATATTTGGCTGGACAGGAGATCTCTCCAATATTGAAACCTTTGTAGCAAATTTGTGCAAGCATTTGATTGTCAAATAAAAAGTCATCCGAATTCTCAGATAGTGGCAGGGCCTTAAGTACATGGATGCCAAAACTTCGATACCCTGTATGGTATTCGGATAGTTTCTGGCCCATTAGTAAATTCTGAACGGCTGTTAATACCCGGTTTGCATAATATTTATAGTGGGGCATGCCTTCTTTTATGGCACTCGTTCCTAAAATTCTGGAACCCAGAACAACATCATAAACCCCATTGGAAATTAAGTCAGACATCGCCGGGATCAATTTAGGGTTGTACTGATAGTCCGGATGAAGCATAACAACAATGTCTGCTTTTAATTCCAGGGCCTTGGCATAACACGTCTTTTGATTGGCTCCATACCCTAAATTGCGATTGTGAGCAATAATGTGCCCAATGCCCAAATTTTTAGCGACCCGTATTGTTTTATCAATGCTAAAATCGTCTGTCAAAATGATCTCGTCAATAAAATCATGGGGAATATCCCTGTATGTTTTCTCCAATGTTTTCTCGGCATTATAGGCCGGCAATATAACCGCTATTCGTTTACCATTGATCATTGAATGACAGGAGAATTAAGTAGATAAGATCTTTCCAAAGATACCATTATAGTACAGGCTTTAAATACAGATTTAATTTTCATGCAAAAAACCTTAAAATCGCCCGGCAGCAATACCCCGGGTAGCGTTGAGAACCCATTTATTTCCGGTCCGAAAAAGCACTAGTCTGTGAGGTGATCCATTTCGTTCGCCGATTTTTCCCTTATACGCTCCGGAACTTCCATTACGCTCCAGGGAGCCAATACATCCACATCTTTTCTGTGGTACAGGTCACCCAGGTAGTTGAACTCATCATGCCGATGGCTTTGCAAGTGACTTACCTTTTTTACTACCTCGGGCACAGGGAGTCCCCACTCCCCGGATAAGCGCTCAACAGAAGGTTCCATAAAGCCGATGTAAGCAATCTCCATCAGCGTATGTAGCCTTCGGTTTTTAATGTTTGCATCTTTCCAAATTGAATCCTGGTACCTTCTGAGCTGGCGACTGTACCTATCCAGCGAATCCCTGAACGCATTGGATGAAAGATGTCCCGGGTAGTTATTCTGTTTTCTGAAGACCGGCTGCAAGACGGATTCATGGCACCACATACATTTTGCCGGTTTTCCAGCCCTGGTGACCATTGGGTCGGCAGCATCTTTAATGACCCCATTTTTGTCATAGATGCCAAATTTTACAAGCCCGTTGGGCATCAATTCTACGGTTTCAAATTCATAGATTTCTTTGGTGTCAGGATCCTTTTCCGAGGAAATAAACGCCTGACTTTTTCCGGAATCGGAAGGTGAAAATGATATCACCCGGTCTACCAGCGATACCCCCGAGTTATCAATATAGCCCGAAATACTATCGAACGTATACCGCGCCTTAAGGGAATCCAGATGATTGGGCGTACCTGTAATTTTATAGTAATGATACGGGCTTCCTATCGTAAGTGCCATATAACGACCCAAGTCAACGGCGTTTGTTTCTTTGTATTCTCCCGTTTGTTTAAGTTGATAATTGAGATGTGCCAGGTGTTCAGAAGCCTTTTTATGAAAACCTAATTTCGCTACATCGAGGAAGATTATAGAATCGCCATGGCTGATTCCGCGCAGCGTTGAATCGGCGGCAATAGAGGAACCTAAAAATAATAAACACCACTTTAAACCAATCACATTTTTTGCCAGGTCGTCTTTTGAATACGCTTTATTCCACTTCAGGGTAATTTCGTAATCAAGCTTTTTCTCGCCAGCCAGGATAAAGGCAAAGAAAAAAACAGATAGTGCTATGGCAAATTTAATAATTCTCATTTTCCTTTTGCGGTGTTTACTCAAATGTACTCCTTGTTATTGCCATGGAATATCTAATTTGTTTTTAAGGGAATAAAGGCATGGTATTTCATCAAAAGTAAGGAGACAAGGCTTTTGAGTTTTAATTTAAAACGCTGTCCTGCAGTATCTGCCCTCGATGAATTAACATCATTGATCACGCGGCTGACAGCGTATTTATAGAATTTTTTTGGGTACGTCCTCTTAAAGTCAATTTCCCGGTCTGTTGAGGTTTCCCAATCTGGCTGTACATTGATCAGGTTTTCTACTTCGTGATACAGGGCAGTGCCCTTGATGGGGTAGGCAATGGTTATTGTGTAATGCGTTGGTCGGGCATCCTTGAGATAAGCAATGGTTTTCCTGATATCTTCTGTAGTTTCTCCCGGATATCCCAACATAATAAAGGTGCCAGATTCCATGCCGAGGGCATTGGTCTTCCGGATCATTTCTTTTACCACATCGATATCAACTCTCCGGTCCATGGCATCGACAATCCGTTGAGACCCGCTTTCGGCACCGATCCAAATGCGATAGCATCCGGCTTCTTTGAGCAACTTCAGGACCTCATCATTTAAGCGTTCGGCCCTTGTAATGCATTCAAAAGGGATTCGGGCGTTTTTCCTTATTACCTCCTCGTGAAAGCTATGGATCCATTTATGACTTACGGTAAAAACGTCGTCTACAAACCACAGGGCATCCGGATGATACCGTGCTTTCAGCATGGCCATTTCCTCTGCAACATCACTGGCCGGCCGCCTTCTGTAACTCTGGCCGTATACCGCCGTACTACACCACTTACAGGTATACGGGCAACCGCGCTGGGTACTTAAGGTGATTGAACTTTTGCCGTGATTATCCTTCCAGGTTTGAAGATATTTCTCCATGGGCACGGCCTCCCTGTTTGGGATGGGTAGTTTGGACAGGTCTTTCATCTTTGCCCTGGGAGATGTTCTGACCACCTGCCCTTCTTCCAGAAAAGCGATCCCGTGAACCTTTGCCACGGCCAACTTCTGAGCGATGGCCCGATAGAGTTCATACATGGATCGCTCGCCCTCGCCAATTACCAGGTAATGGGCACCGGCCTTTAAATATTTCTCGCAATTATAGGTAATGTCCGGGCCGCCGAGTACAATTATTGGAAACCGGTAACGGGCGTTATTCCGCAATTCCCTGATGAGGCGTACCACTTCTATTTTGGTCATGAGGTTGGTGTAAATGGCCACAACATCCGGTTTTTTGTCTTCGATGAATTGCAATTGCCTGCTTTGATCGGAAAATGTGGTATCAAAAACATGGTTCTCTACCCCCTTTTCATTCAAATAAGCGGAGATATACAAGAGTCCCAGGGGAGGATAGGGTTTCATGATCCGCTGTTCCTTCGGATCCTGGTCCAGGTAATACGCATGTGTCAGTAAAAGGCTCATTTTTTTTCCAATACAATGATGAAATGGTCCGCATAAGCGCTAAGGAAATTGAACGGAAAAAGCTTTTTATCAAACCATGCCAGCATTGATAACAGCCCCTTTTTTTTCTTAAAGAATGCATTCAGATAGGAGGGAGGGACCAAGAACCCGATGGGTTTCAACAATTTCCTCCTAAAACTGCTCTTTGCGTAATCTTCTATTTCCTTCGGGTTATAATACCAGGTATCCACCATAATCCCTTCTACCTCCACTTTAACGGCTTTCGTGCTGTTTCTGCGGCGGCTCATTTTTGGTTTTCCCTTCAGCAGGGAATAAAGGCGATTCCAAAGACAATTCTTGGGCATGATCACCGCAATCAGAAGTCCGTTCGCATCTAATTTATTTTCGGCAGCATTCAGGAATTGGCGAAATTGAACCGGCGAAATACAGTTTAATCCCCCAAAATTAGAGAAAATAATATCTGCTTTTTCTTTTAGGGAAACGCTTGCCAGCCGATTGATATCCATTTGCAGAAATGATATATTCTGGTGCTCCGCAGCCTTTGCGCGACCCCTGGCCAGCATTTCCAGGGACAGATCTGTTGCAAGAACAGAATGCCCCATTTCTGCCATCAGCAGGGCATCCTCCCCGGTACCGCAATTTATTTCCAGAATGTGCATTCCTTTACTCTTAGACAGGTAAGGTTTCAGGTACCTGTAAACGCTATTCCGTTGCAACATCCCCACTGGTGTATAAGTGAAAGCGTTGTCGTATTCAGTTGCCGAAAGGTCAAATCCGCTAATCATGGGTATGCCGCATTCGTTTAAGCTGGAATAAATTTATAAGGGCTGTTGGTGCGTAATAAAAATAGAGTACCGCTGCACGCATTTTTTTATAGGAAAGATTAAGCGGATTTTTGAACAGGGCTTTTAGCTGCTCTATCCCCTTGCTCTTCCTGTATTCCTTATGCACATACCGATGCAATTTTCTATAGTAGGGAGAATCATACGATCCTCTGAACATCATGGCCAGATCATCCGAGTCTGTCCAGTTCCTTTTTAAGTTCAGGTCATTTTTGACTTTTTCATAGAATTTTGTACCGGGCAGCGGATAAGAAACAGAGATCCCAAGGTCGTCCGGTAACAATTCTTTGATCATGTTTATGGTTTTAGTGATATCTTCCCTGGTCTCTCCCAAATATCCGAATTGAATAAAAAAAGACACCCGAACATTTTGATCCTTCAACAGCCGGGTTGCCTTATAAATCTGCGCTACTGAAGTTCCTTTATCCATGGCATCCAGTATTTTTTGAGAACCGCTTTCAGCGCCTACCCAAACCTCTTCCAGACCTGATTGCACCAGTGCTTCAATGGTATCTTCCTTCAAAAGCAAATCCACCCTGCTTTGAATATAATATTTCAATTGAACTTCTTCTTTTTTCAGCACTTTGTTAAACTGCTGAACCCAGTTGGGTTTAAGCCCGAAAATATCATCACACATCCAAAACCGGTTGACCCCAAATCGTTCCTGGAGCTGTTTGATGTGCTGAACGATATATTCAGGGGAATGTGAATTATACCGGTTGCCGTATATGGGCTTGGCACACCAGTTACATTTAAAAGGGCATCCCCTTGTAGTGGCAATATTAAGCGTAAATTCGCGGTGGTGCTTACGCCATACATCCCTGTAGGAAGTCATGTCCACAAGGTCCCAGGCCGGGAGGGGAAGTTCATCCAGATTTTGCAGGACCGCGCGTTTGACATTAACTACCATACCGTCTTCTCCCTTGTGAATAAGACCCCTGATATCTGTTAAGGGTTTGTTTCTCTCAAGGGACCCGACCAGTTCTTTCAATGTCACCTCGCCTTCACCCTGGATCACGTAATCCGCTCCATGGTCCATGTACTTCTTATAGTGGTCTGTGGAATCTGAACTGCAAACGATGGTAATACAATGATGCTCTTTCCCCAGGGCCAGCATTGTAAAGGCCGCTTCACGCATCGTAGTAAGGCACATTTTGGTAAGGTAATTAAAGCCATCATCGTACAACACCAGATATTTGGGACGTTCCTTCTCCAGAACAGCTGTAATTTCATAAGGATTATCCCGAAGGTTGGTGTCGAACAGATTCACATGATATCCCTCGTTTCGCATCAGGGAGGCTGCATAAAGGGTCCCTAATGGAGGATACGGCTTTCCCATCCTCCACTGTTTTGAATCCAGGGGGTAGTAATAGGAATGTGAAAAAAGGATATTACTTAAAGAAGTTTTCATTGAATACCAGTTCTCTTTCTACAAAAAAGTTTTCCTGATACTTGTCGTACAGGTTCATGATCTTCTTTTGATACGGTTTTCCGTGTAACTTTATAACCCCTTTGTTTATAATAATCTCCCCGGATGCCTGTGTACCGGCATCCGCCTTCCTTTTTAACCGTTTGATGTATTGAAGCCGCAATTTATCGTCTAGATGCATCCCCGGTTTTGTGGAAAGTAAATACTCCAGAAACCCCTGAAACTTTCGCTTTTTGTAGGGAGCAATGTCCGATCTTTGAAATTGGGCGTTTGGGAGAAATCCGCGTATCCATTCCAAATTATCCCGGATAAAAAGGTCGTACAGGTCATCATCAATCAGGGGAATGAGCGTTGCCATTTCAATAGCCGTGTAGAGATTCTGTTTTTTAATGTGCAGGTTGTTCGAATCGATAATAAAATTAATGCAGAAGCTTTTCGGGGCAAAAAAGCGACGGAACAGGCCCATTAAAAATTTGGATATGGCAATGCTGCCGGGTTTCATAATCACAAAAAAATCGATGTCAGAGCTATGGTCCATAAAGCCTTTTGAAAGGGATCCCGATATCATTACGGATCTCACGAAAGGAAAATACGTGAGGATATTTGCCATTTTTCGGGCCTTGCACATTTTTTTTGCAGCCAGTTCGCCCCCATTGATACGTCGCTCTACCCAAAGGGGATAGTTATAGGGGAGGTAGTAGTCATTTATTTTAAACAGTAGCTTTTGCCGAATCAGGGAATCGAGTTCCCGTCGTATTGATGGGGTAGGGTATTGGCAAAAATTTTGTGCTTCTTCTTCCGTAAGCGGGTGCTGGAAAATAGCGAAATACAAAAAAGTTTTGATGAGTTCCATGGAGGCCGGCTTGTGACCGTTCAATTTTCGGGATCCCCGTGTTGCAGGGGAAACGACCTGTTCCAAGCTGTTATTTTTTTTCGTTTTCATAGTGGTCACTAAACTGACGTGCAGGAATAGCTGGGGAGCAATTTTAATTTTAAAAATAGGGATAATAAATTAAAGGAGGGCAGGTATTTTGTTGCACGCCTTATTTTGCCGGAACCCCAGTCACGCTATTGTGTAATATGGCACTGTTAAACAGGGTTCAAAATGACAGCGTCTTTTGGCTGCGCACCCGTCATCGGACCCTCTCTACCCTTAGATGCAAAAACCGGGGATTGGTTACAAAAAAAACAAGCAACCTTCTAATATGGCCAATAACAGGGGCTAATGGGCCTCCAGCCAGTCATTGCCTGTACCGATTTCAACTTCAAGTGGCACGGCAAGGTCATAGGCATTTTCCATTTCCCTTTTGATGATGTCCCGGAGATCCTCCAGTTCGGGTTTGTAAACGTCAAAAACCAATTCGTCGTGAACCTGGAGTAACATCCTGGTCTTGTAATTCCCTTCCTCCAGATTTTTATAGATGTTGATCATGGCAATTTTAATAATATCGGCTGCGCTACCCTGGATAGGCGCATTAACTGCATTGCGTTCCGCGGCACCCCGGACCACCTGATTGCTTCCGTTGATGTCTTTCAGGTATCTCCGCCTTCCCAACACCGTCTGTACATAGCCATGTTCGCGTGCAAATTCAATCTGCTCACTAATAAAGTTGCGCAGTTTAGGATAGGTCTTATAATAGGTCTCGATAAGCTCCCTTGCCTCCGTTCTCGAAAGATCGGTTTGGTTGCTGAGCCCGAAAGCGGAAACCCCATAGATGATCCCGAAATTTATGGTCTTAGCATTCCCCCTTTGTTCCCGGGTCACCTCGTCAATGGGGGTGTTAAAGACTTTGGATGCCGTTGAGGCATGGATGTCCTCGCCTTTTTTAAAGGCTTCGATCATGGTGGTTTCCTCGCTTAATGCAGCGATGATCCGCAATTCTATCTGTGAATAGTCAGCGGCCAGCAGCGTATAGTTTGGGTCCCTGGGAATAAAAGCCTTCCGTACCTGCCGTCCTCGTTCGGTACGTATGGGAATGTTTTGCAGGTTAGGGTTGTTGCTGCTTAAGCGGCCGGTAGCCGCGACCGTTTGCATATAATCCGTGTGCACCCTCCCGGTTGAAGGCTCCACCTGCCCGGGCAGTGCATCCACATAGGTGCTTTTGAGTTTGGTAAGTCCGCGATACTCCAGAACATCCCGGATAATTTTATGGTCTTTCGCCAAATACGACAAGACATCTTCTGAAGTGGAATATTGACCCGTTTTGGTTTTCTTGGGTTTATCAACCAACTTCATCTTGTTAAACAGGATCTCGCCCAGTTGTTTGGGAGATGCAATATTAAATTCCTCTCCGGCTTCCCTATAAATGGTTTGTTCCAATTGTTGTATATCGGCCTCCAGATCTTTTGAAAGCGATTTTAAAAAAGCTCCGTCCAGATTGATGCCTTCCAGTTCCATCGCTGCCAAAACCCGGAGCAACGGTACTTCAATATCATTGAATAGAGGTGCTGTCTTGGCTTCTTCCAATTCGGGCCTGAAATGTTGTGCTAATTGATAAGTGATATCGGCATCTTCAACGGCATATTCCGTTTGTCGTTCTAACGGCACTTCGCGCATGCTTAGTTGATTCTTGCCTTTTTTGCCAATGAGTTCAGTGATAGAGATGGGGGTATAATTCAAATAGGTTTCGGAAAGGACATCCATATTATGGCGCATATCCGGATTGATCAGGTAATGGGCCAGCATGGTATCGAAGAGCTTACCTTTGACTTCTACGCCGTATTTGTGAAGTACCTTGATATCATATTTCAGGTTCTGCCCAATTTTTTCGATCTGTTCGGCCTCAAAAAAAGGCTTAAGCGGTTCAATGAATTCCTGAGCTTCTTCCATGTTTTCCGGAAAGGGGATATAATACCCCTTGCCAGCTTCCCAGGAAAAAGCAATTCCGACCAATTCAGCTACCAAAGGATTGATAGAAGTGGTTTCCGTATCAAAACAGACGGACGGTTGTTTCATCAAATTTTGCAGGAACAATTCCATGGCCATCCCAGGGTTAACGCTTTGGTAAACGTGAGGCACATCGCTGATCGTCCTGCGGCTCGATACTTCCTTTATGGTTGCCGGTGCGGAACCGTCATTTCCAAAGAGGGAGAATTGGCCACTTCCGGCAGCCTGCGATGTTTTTCTGGCAGTTTCGGTACTTGTGACCTGTGTTTGTTGTTCTTCAACTTCTCCGGAAAAGATCTTTATGAACTGTTCCCTGAGCCGTCTGAATTCAAGTTCCTCAAAAATTTCCTGTACCTTATCAGTGTCGGGCATGGAAAGTTCGTAGTCTGCTGCGTTAAAGGCCACGGCGCAGTCAACGCATATCGTGGCCAGTTTTTTTGAAAGCAATCCCAATTCGGCATTTTCTTCCACCCGCTCCTTCATTTTGCCTTTCAATTTATCAGTATTGGCCAGTAACGCTTCCATGGAGCCGAATTCCGCAATAAATTTCTTGGCCGTTTTATCTCCCACCCCGGGTAAACCGGGTATATTGTCACTGGCATCGCCCATCATCCCCAGATAGTCAATAACCTGTTCCGGGTGCTTTACACCAAATCGTTCCTGTACTTCGGGGATACCCCAGATCTCAATGCCATTTCCCAGACGTGCAGGGCGATACATATATATATTTTCTGAAACCAACTGCCCGAAATCCTTATCGGGGGTAACCATGAATACCTTGTAATCCTCTTTTTCCGCCTGCTTGGCCAGGGTGCCGATAATATCATCGGCTTCCCAGCCTTCAAGTACAACAACCGGAATATGCATCGCTTTAAGGATGTCCTGTATATAGGGAACCGCAACGCGGATCGCATCCGGGGTCTCATCCCTGTTTGCCTTGTATTCAGGAAATAATTCGGTGCGTTCCGCACTCCCGCCTTTGTCAAAGCAAACGGCCAGATGATCTGGTTGTTCCCGTTTTATGACATCAAATAAAGAGTTCATAAACCCCATTATGGCTGAGGTATCCATGCCTTTGGAATTGATGCGCGGATTTTTTATCAGGGCATAGTATCCCCTGAAGATCAAAGCATATGCATCCAGTAAAAAGAGTCGTTTCTGTTCTGCCATTTTAGGATTTGTTGGAGGATTTCAAAGCTACGAAGATTAGGTATTTAATAAAAAATTCAGGGGGTAATATAGCTGTCCGAAGGGTTGTTCACGTGTCCATCCCTGGTATAGGTACGATAGGTAAAACCGGGTTGAATGCAATACCCTCCGGTCTCCCCCTGTTTGTTAACGGCGATAAACCCAATTTGGAAATCGAGCTTGTCCCTGTTTTTTGCAATAATACGCCGAACCCCTTCTTCGCAGGCATCCTGTGGCGATTTACCCTGACGCATTAATTCGACGATCAGGAAACTGCCTACGGTGCGTACCACTTCTTCCCCGACACCGGTAGCCGTTGCACCGCCTACTTCGTTGTCAACAAAGAGACCTGCCCCGATGATCGGGGAGTCTCCAACACGGCCTTCGATTTTGTAGGCCATTCCACTGGTAGTACAGGCCCCCGCAATATCCCCATTCTGATCGATCGCCAACATCCCAATGGTATCGTGATTTTCAATATTGATAACAGGCCTGTATTTTGAGGTCTCTTTCCATTCGAGCCATTCCTGTCTCGACTTTTCGGTAAGCAATTCTTCTTTCTCAAAGCCTTTTTCATACGCGAATTTTTCGGCCCCCTTACCCGCCAGCATGACATGGGGTGTATCCTGCATGACTTTACGTGCCACCGAAACGGGATGTACTATATTTTGCAGATAAACCACGGCACCGCAATTGCCGTCCTTGTCCATAATACAGGCATCCAGGGTAACATTTCCGTCCCTGTCGGGCCGCCCGCCTTTTCCAACGGATTGATTCTCCTCATCTGCTTCTTCCATCATCACCCCTTGCTCCACAGCGTCGAGGGAATTACCTCCTTCCTGCAATGTTTCCCAGGCCCTTGCAGTGGCATTCGGGACATTCCAGGTAGCTATGACTATGGGGAACTGAGCTTTTATAGGCCCCGGTGTACCCATCTTTCCGGTATTCTTCTCGTCGGCGGAGGTAACCATGGGGGTCGCTATTAATCCGGCAGTGACCACTCCTGAATTCTTAAGAAAATGTCTTCGTTTCATTTATTTTTGGTTCGAATTAATTGAGGTTGAACGCGTGATCATTAAAAATACATCCTCCCGGGTCGCTTAGTTCTTGGGCGGAAATAGTATCTTCCCGGTTGATGAAGAGGACTCGGATGAATTGGAATTTGTCAATTAAAATCTAGTTTTTAAATATAAGAAAATGCTGGTAGAAGTCTGTGCCAATTCCCTTGAATCTGCGAGGGTCGCTGAAAAGTCAGGGGCTGACCGAATTGAACTTTGCTCCGAGTTAGCCGTAGGGGGCATTACGCCCTCGTTTGGCCTCCTTAAAAAAGTAAAGGAGGCACTGTCTATCCCTGTCCACGTTCTGATCCGTCCCAGAAGCGGTGGCTTTACATATTCAGCCCTGGAATTTGAAATTATGAAAGAGGATATCGGGCTTTGCCGTGATATGGGCTTCCAGGGGATTGTTGCAGGAGTTTTGCATTCCGACTTCACCTTGGATGAGGTACGGACCCGGGAGTTAGTACAGCTGGCAGGAGATCTCGCATTTACCTTCCACCGCGCCATGGACTGGGTGAAAAACCCGTTGTTGACCCTGTCTAAATTAGAGGAAATGGGTGTGGGGTGCATATTGTCGTCAGGGGGCCAGGGCAGGGCAGTGGACGGGTTGCCTGTTTTGGAATCCCTGAACAAAAAAAATTCGCGATGCACCATTATGCCGGGGGGCGGGATTAATGAGCACAACGTGGCCACATTTAAAAACAAGGGATTTAAGGCTGTGCATTTATCCGGAACCAAATTTCACAGGTCGTTGGGCAGGATCCCGCCGGTTCCAATGAACGCCCCGGCATTTTTGCGTGAAGATTCCGTAGCAATCAGCAATCAGGAGGTCCTGCGGAAAATCGTTCAAATCGTTAAATAAAGTGTAAATGGGTCAGGTCGCAGAGTGCTAAAGAATATATTTGTAAAAAAGCAGCTATGCTACGTTGGATCATATTTGTTCTTATCTATTTTATCATGGGTTTCTACACCCTGCAGGCGTTAAAAACGGCAACAAGATATCCCTGGATCTATTATACTATGACCATAATTTCCCTGATCGTTTTGGGAAATTTTATCTACCAGTTTACCTGGGGTGAACAGGCCGGCCGGGTCCTGAGCAGGCCAAAGAGTTATGCCTTTGGCCTGTTGTTGGCGGTCATCACCTTTAAAATCATCACCATCCTCTTTCTGTTTTCCGAAGATATCTTCCGCCTGATCGCTGCCGGTTACCACAAACTATCGGGCAATTCCAGGGAATTCAGTTTGCCCACGCGCAGAAGATTCCTGAGCCTCATTGCACTGGGGATAGCGGCCGTTCCATTCGGAGCATTGCTTTACGGGATGTATAGAGGAAAGTATAATTATAAGGTACTGAAGTATGTCATGGAATTCGATGACCTGCCCGATGCTTTTGAAGGTTACCAGATCACCCAAATATCTGATGTTCACAGCGGAAGTTTTGACAACCGGGAAAAAATTTCTTATGCCGTTGACCTTGTAAACCGTCAAGAGAGCGATGTTATTTTCTTCACAGGGGATATGGTTAATAACAAATCTGAGGAAATGAAGCCCTGGGCAGAGCTATTTTCAACCCTGGAGGCCCCCGATGGCAAGTTTTCCATTTTAGGCAACCATGACTATGGGGATTATATCAGCTGGGGTTCAAACGAGGAAAAACAACAGAACCTTGAGGATTTAAAACAACTGCAAAAGGAGATAGGTTTTGATCTGCTGTTAAATGAACACAGATACCTCACAAAAGGAGGGGACAAAATGGCATTGATCGGGGTTGAAAACTGGGGCCGGGGAGGCTTTAAGAAGGCAGGCGATCTGGAAAAAGCAAAGAAAGGGATCGACAAAAACGATTTTAAAATATTACTGAGCCACGATCCATCACATTGGGAGGATGTAGTGATCCACGACGACTACCATTACCACCTCACCTTAAGTGGTCATACGCACGGGATGCAATTTGGCGTTGAGATTCCCGGGCTGGTGAAGTGGAGCCCGGTAAAATGGCGCTATAAATACTGGGCAGGAGTTTATGAGGAACTGGGACAATTCATTAATGTTAACCGTGGGTTTGGATTCATAGGCTACCCGGGGAGAGTGGGCATCTGGCCAGAAATCACGGTGATTATTTTGAAAAAGAAATCTTTAAGCTGAATTTTACCGGGAAGGTGGCTACAAAATGCCGGCCATCACTAGTTTTTTAACATTTTTTCTTACATTTGACCCCAAACCCAATGATTTACATATGTCTAAATTCGGTGAACTTATAGATCTGAAAATCCCTGTGTTGCTGGATTTCTATGCTGAATGGAATGAACAGTCTACAGCGATGCACCCGGTACTTAGGGATGTGGCGGCAGCCCTGGGTGATAAGGGCAAGGTGATTAAGATTGACGTGGACAAAAACAAGGAACTATCTCAGGCTTTGCGGGTCAAGGGATTGCCTACGCTCATGATCTATAAAAAAGGGGAGATGGTCTGGCGGCAGAGCGGCGAACAGGATGCCAACACGCTCATCGGTATCCTAAACGAATATCTTTAGTATTTCATAAACTTTTTAGGTCGATGGATCAAAGTTGGGTCGTATGATCCCCGGTCCTGCATTTACCATGATGTCTGCTGAATACGTTTATGGGCGGGTTGATAAAACCACCTCATCATCCTGTGTATGGCCTTTTGGTCACCTTCAAAATGAAAAAATACAGGATGTCACTACTCCTGGCCAGGAAGGCTATCCGCTTTTTCCACTGTTTTTGTATTGTCCGTTGCCACGGTATCGGAAACGGGCATGGTATCTGTAAGATCAGGGTCTGGTGCCGGCGCCAACTCATCTTCCTCCAAAAGGTCATCCTTGTAGAAATGGCTGAACTGATCTATGTGCTCATTAAAAATCAACGTTTCCTTTTCAGCCATTTCCCGGTCATTGTTTTCTATGAGAATATCAATATTGCGGCGATACGCTTCCATATCTGAGATGATATCTTCAATATTCTCATATTGCTCATCCAGGGGGGTGCCCGCATAGTATTCGAGCCGATCCTGGTAAATCTTCTTTAACTTGCTGAACAATTCCCTGGCCTTTTTGGTTTCACCAACCTTGTAATACCCGTCCACAAAGGGTTCCACAAAAGTATAGAAGGCAAAATATTCCACGGGCATATTGGTCATGGCAAGATCGATGATGTCCCTTGCCTTATCAATTTTGTTTTCATTGAGGAGCGTTTCCACCAGGCGCGCCAAATTGCTTCTCATTGACAGTCCCTGGGTTCTGGTCTGCGGATCGTGATAGATGTCCGGACTTCCCGAATTGCCCCAATACCAGTTGGTCACCACCTCATACATCAAATCACTGTCTATTCTGCCCATTTCAAAAGCACTGCGGTTTTTTGTCTCGATGGGAACCAGTTTATAGGCCATGCCATCAAGCTGCAGGTAGTCTTTCATCCAGATATACTCCGCCTTGTCAAAACTGCCTCCCGAAAAGTAAATGGGGCGCTTCCAATCGTTATTGGCCATGATGTCCAACATCAATATCCTGTTTTTGGGCAGGGCACTTTGAGGGAGGTCAATATCTATATAATCAACAATGAGGGCACTATCTTTTTCTTTTACCAGCCCGCTTTTCAGTACATTTTCTTTATTTACCGGTATGCGGATCTTGTTGGTGGGATAATAGACCAGGTCGAGCGTACTTTCAGAATATTCACTGAGGTCGGCTTCCTGTTTTTCCAGGATATACCTCAATTTGGTCTGTGGTTTATCGCTGGCCACCCAATTCATAAAATCTTTGATATCCCAGCGTTTTTCACTAATACCGGGAAGTCCCTGGTAATATATAACATCCCTGTTCCCGTATCTGTACAGATCATGGGTTAGTTGGGAAGGTATGGGATCGCTGTCGTAAGCCTTGCGCTTCATTTGGTCAACATACCAGTCCGTAGCGAAGAGACTGGTACAGATGACGCGGACGTCGGTCCTGTGACCCTCTATTTCCTGGACATACCATAAGGGAAAGGTATCGTTGTCTCCAATAGTAAACAACATAGCCCCTGCATCCTTCTGGCAGGAATCAAGGTAGGCCATGGCACTGGCCTTGGCGGTATACCTGTGAGCTCGATTGTGATCGTCCCAGTTCTGGTAAGCCATGACGGTGGGAACGGCCAGCAAACAGACCCCCAGTACCACGGGCGCCAGGACTTTGGGTGTTAGCCATTTCCTGAATTCATCAAAAAGGCCATAGACGCCCAGGCCGATCCAAAGGGCAAATATGTAAAAAGAACCTACGAGAGAATAGTCCCGTTCTCTCGGCTGAAAAATATGGGGGTTCGTATAAAACTGAATGGCAATACCCGTAAATATAAAGAAGACAAAGAGCACCCAAAATTGTTTCGGATTCCTGGAAATCTGGAAGACCAGCCCTACAATCCCTAACAGCAATGGTAAAAAGAAATACGTATTTCTTCCCTTGTTGTCCAGTACGTCACCAGGCAGGTTATCCTGGCTACCCAACCTGAGGCTGTCAATAAATCCTATGCCACTCAGCCATTCCCCGTTGCTGTTGTAATGGCCCTGGATGTCGTTCTGTTTTCCGACAAAATTCCACATGAAATACCGCCAGTACATATAGCCGAACTGAAATTGGAACATATATTTAATATTTTGCCATAGGGAGGGAGGCTCCACTTCCAGATACTCATTAAACTGTTTTAAAAAACTGATATACTGCTCTTCGTCAATCTCTCCATTGGCTAGGCCCGATTTAACCTGGGCTACGGCTTTCCTGAGTTCGTCGTTGGATGTTTTCATCCTAAACTCCAGCGGCCCGAAGTATTTCATGTAGTTTTCGGCATGCTGATCACTCCACATCCTTGGCAGCAACCCTCTGTGATTTTCATTGGGCCCCTGCATGGCATTTTTGTATTTATTGACAATAATATATTTTCCCAGGGCTTTGTCTTTTTCGTACTTGGGTTTGTCGTCCTTGTCCTCACCCGGAGGAGCGAAAAGATCGGAATAATAGGTGCCGTAAATAGGACTGTCCACCCCCGGGTATTGTTCCCGGTTATAATAGGCCAATAATGACCTTGCGTCTGATGGGTTATTTTCATTGATCACCACATTGGCATTGGCGCGGATGGGCAGCATCAGCCAGGAGGAAAAACCCAGGATAAGGAACATGGCACATAAGACCATGGTGTTCATTTTTTTATAATTGTGCTTCCTGGTATATCGCAACCCGAAGTAGAAAGCCGCTGCGAAAAGGAGCCCCATGATAATGGTCCCGGAATTAAAGGGAAGGCCTATGCTATTGATAAAAAACACCTCGCTCCATCCGAACAATTTCAAAACATAGGTCAATGAAAATTTATAGACCAACATTAAGATTGCAATGACCAGCACGTTTGCCAGGAGGAAATTTTTGACGGTCGTGGTTTTGTATTTTTTAAAGTAATAAAGCAGTCCTATGGAGGGGATTGCCAGGAAGCCCATAAACTGAATTCCAAAAGTGAGGCCTATGACAAAAAAGATCAGTACGAGCCACCGGTGGCCCCTGGGGTTCTCCAGGTCATCGGTCCATTTAATGCCCATCCAAAGCAGTACTGCCATCACAAAACTGGCCATTGCATACACCTCGGTTTCCACCGCATTGAACCAAAAACTATCCGAAAACGTAAACGCCAGGGCTCCGACCGCACCACTTCCCAGGATGGCGATACTACTGCCATTTGTAAGCGCCTCGTTCTTTGAGATCAACTTTCGTGTAAGGTTTGTGATGGTCCAGAACATAAAGAGGATGGTAAAGGCACTGGAGACAACTGCCATATAATTGACCATCATGGCTACCTGATCCGCTTCAAAGGCAAACATGGCAAAGAACGCCCCGATCATCTGCAGCAAAGGAGCTCCCGGGGGATGTGCCACCTGGAGTTTGGCAGAAGTGGTTATGTATTCGCCGGCATCCCAAAAACTGCCTGTAGGTTCAACGGAAAGACTGTAGGTGATAAAGGCTATAAAAAAAACAACCCATCCTACGATGGTGTCCCATTTTTCAAACTTATATGATAGCATGCATTCTGAAGTTTTAGTGAAACCCCCTTTTGAAACCGGATAGTGCCAAAAGGGTACGATGAACTCATCTCCCATTTCAACGGGATCGGGGTTTTGCCCTGCTGTGTCTAACGGCGCGAATTTACTAATAAATATAGATATGGATACATATTTTTGGTAAACCTTTAACAGCCATACAACCGATAATTTTCAGAATTATTGTTTTGTAAAATGTTTGTCCAAACCAAAGAATGTTTTAAATTTGCAGGCTCTTAAAAGGCACTGGCCTATGGTGTAATTGGCAACACAGCTGGTTTTGGTCCAGTCGTTCTAGGTTCGAGTCCTAGTAGGCCAACGAAGTTGGACGCACCCGGCAAAATTTTGCCGGGTTTTTTTGTGGAACAAAAAACCGGAAGAGAAGTTTATCCTGAGCGCAGCCTCAGGGAGTCCTGGCAGGCCGGTGCCGTTGGACGAGCCCGGCGGTCGGGTTTTTTTAGAGATTTCTTATGCTTCTGATTACTAATTAATGCTTACTGTCTACTGCTTACTGGATACCAGTTCCCAAGTCTTAACCCCGTAATACCAAACTCCCCTTTATCCTTCAAACTGCCTTTCACCTGGTGCTTCCAGATCAGGATCCTCCGGCAATTTTTTATCTTCGGCAACCTGGACATAATCGATCATATCGGGTTGTGCCTGCTTTAATTCACCGTGGTGTTCATGGTCAATTCCCTGATAGGCCTCATCGCGCTCCTTATAGGTTTCATCGAGCTCATCCAGGACCGTGGCCATCTTGCGTTTGTCCCTGATCATGGCCCAGGTCATGATGAGGCTGGTTCCAATAATCACAAAAAGAAGGATCCCGGGTTCAAAAGTAACTACCTGGGCCTCCACAGGGATGGCATAAAACAAAAGCACGGTAATGAGGCCCCTGGGGGCAATAAACAATTGAGGGAACAAATCGCTGCCCAGGAACAGCCGTAAAAGTATAAATCGGATGGCATATATAGACAAGAGGATCAACACGCTTACCATGGCTACGGTAACATTGAAAAGGGAGGCCAGAACAATGGTGATACCAAAGACCACAAAGAAAAAGGTACGCACAATAAACGCAGTTTCCAGGGTAATGATATGGAGTTCATGATAGATCTGATGGGCCCTTTCCTTCTTTAAAAAATGGACCATCTTGCCCCCGAAAAACAGTTTCATATTCGCGATGACCAACCCAAAGATCAGGATGATGATCAGGGAGGACAAATGCATTTTTTTACCGAGGGCATATAACAAGAGCAGTACGGCGATAAGCAGGAATTGTTTTGCCTGGCTTTTTATCTCCTGAAAGATGAGGATAATGGCATAACTGGCGATTACGGCGAGCACGATGGTAAGCAATATATTGCCCGCAAATCCTAATGCCCCCGAACTTTCGGCCGGATCTAACTGCCCAACCAGGAAATAGAACATGATGATCCCCATGATATCGGAAAAGGTGCTTTCATAAATATGGAATTCCTTTTTGTGATCCTTCAGACTTCCCACACTGGGAATGATAATGGCGCTGGATAGGATAGACAGGGGAGTGGCATAGAGCCAGGCAGAGTGCATGGTCATGTCGGGAATAAACTGATACAGGATCAACGCGGCTACCCAGGCCGATGCCAGCAGGCCGATCAGGGCAATGGCCATGGATTTTAGAATGGGCCACAATTTTTCCTTTTTTAATTCCAGTTCCAGCGCTGCTTCCAATACGATCATAATTAGCCCTACAATTCCCAGTACTTCGAGCAAGGGAAAGAAATCGAGGGGTACCTTTACAAAATACTTGATGACATATTGCAAAATGATGCCCAGGGCAATAAGCATAAGGACAGAGGGGATATTTGTCTTTTTGGCAATGCCGTTGAACCAAAAAGACAGAATAACGATGATGGATGCTGCAATGATCAGATTGTAGGAGGAAAAAATATCCATAAGTCTTGGTTTGTTTGGAGCTTTTTTATGCCCGGTTGATTAAAAATACTGTTTAATCACCAATAATATTCGTCATCAACCTTATTAATAAACTCAATTAGGTGTCTCTTTGGTATAATGGGAATCAAAAAAAATTGTATATTTGCCCCACTGAAAGGATATCAAAGTATTCATGAGGGGACAATATGGTCCTCTTTTTTATTTGCGAAACTTTGTGCTGTACCCTATTGCAAAGTACTGTTGATACAGGAAAGTTGAGTGGATGGGGCCATATGGCGATATCACAACAGATGCAAGGTTCATTAAAGATTTTCGAGATTAATGCTGAAAGATAAGGTTGAAAAACTTTTGCATGGAGCCCTGTCCGCGGAGGAGTCACTTTTTCTGATCGACTTTTCGGTTTCGACGGACCATAAAATACGTATCGTCCTTGACGGCGATCGCGGCGTAAGCCTGAATGATTGCATGAGGATCAGCAGGGCCATTGAGCATCAACTGGACAGGGAGGAGGTAGATTTTTCCCTCGAGGTTACTTCCGCGGGGGCAACGTCCCCGATTGTGATGCCACGACAGTATCATAAGAATATCGGAAGAGTATTGAAGGTGACGGCAGGCGGGAATACCTTTAAAGGAAAGCTCACGCAGGTATTGCCCGAACATATTATATTAGAATGGAAGGCCCGGGAAGCCAAACCCGTGGGTAAAGGAAAAATCACGGTTCAGAATAAGCAGGAAATTGCGATTTCTGAAATTGAGGAAGCAAAAGTTGTATTAAAATTTTAATAATAGATCTAAATGGAAAATATTGCGCTGATCGAATCTTTTTCGGAATTTAAAGACGACAAGTTTATAGACAGGGTAACCCTAATGGCAATTTTGGAAGAAGTATTCAGAAGTGCCCTGAAGAGAAAATTTGGCTCCGATGACAATTTCGATATCATCATCAACCCGGATAAGGGCGATTTGGAAATATGGAGAAACCGGGTGGTAGTGGAAGATGGTGAGGTAGAAGATCCCAATGAAGAGATTTCGCTTTCCGAGGCGCGCAAGATTGAACCCGATTTCGAGGTGGGTGAGGATGTTTCGGAAGAAGTTAAATTGATCGACCTGGGTCGAAGGGCGATCCTGGCTTTGCGTCAGAACCTGATCTCAAAGATCCACGAGCACGACAATACCACGATCTATAAGCAATTTAAAGATCTTGAAGGGGAGATTTATACGGCCGAAGTTCACCACATCAGACACAAGGCCATTATTCTTCTCGATGATGAAGGCAACGAAATTATCCTCCCGAAGGACAAGCAGATCCCCTCAGATTTCTTCAGGAAGGGAGACAATGTCCGGGGGATCATAGAAAGTGTGGAGTTGAAGGGAAATAAACCGATGATCATTATGTCCAGAACCTCTCCCACCTTTTTGGAGCAGCTGTTCTTCCAGGAAATCCCCGAAGTATTTGATGGCCTTATCACCATTAAAAAAGCGGTTCGGATTCCGGGCGAAAAAGCCAAGGTTGCAGTTGATTCCTATGATGACAGAATCGATCCTGTTGGCGCGTGTGTGGGGATGAAGGGTTCAAGGATCCATGGCATTGTGAGAGAATTGGGCAATGAAAATATCGACGTCATCAATTGGACCAACAATCCCCAGTTAATGGTGACCAGAGCCTTAAGTCCTGCAAGGGTTTCTACGGTTAAATTAAACGATGAGAAAATGACCGCACAGGTTTATTTACGGCCGGAGGAAGTTTCCAAGGCGATAGGCCGGGGTGGGCACAATATTCGATTGGCAGGGCAACTTACCGGTTATGAGATCGATGTGTTCCGTGAAGGCGTGGAAGAGGATGTGGAACTTACAGAATTTTCCGATGAAATTGAGGGTTGGATCATTGATGAGTTGAAGAAAATTGGTATGGACACCGCAAGAAGTGTCCTTGAGCAGGATGTGGATGATCTTATTAAACGCACCGATTTAGAAGAGGAAACAATTTTGGAGGTTGTGCGAATACTTAAAGAAGAATTTGAAGATTAAGCTATATATTAGCAGCAATTATTAGGATTAGGAATACATATTTATGGCAGATAATGCGACAATCAGGCTTAATAAAGTCTTAAGAGAACTTAATATTTCACTCGACCGGGCAGTGGATTTCCTTGCCTCAAAAGGGCATAAGGTTGTTGCCAGGCCAACTACCAAGATTTCGGATGAGGTATACCAGGTTCTTTTGGATGAGTTCCAGACGGATATGAGCAAGAAAGTTGCATCCAAGGAAGTCGGGGAGGAAAAGAGAAAAGAGAAGGAAGCCCTGCGAATTCAATTGGAACAGGAACAGGAAGAGAAAAGGCTGGCCAGGGAAAAAAGGGCGGCCTCAAGAGAAATCGTTAAGGCCAAAGCGGAACTTACAGGACCCAAACAGGTAGGTAAAATTGATCTGGAGCCAAAGAAAAAGCTAAAGCCGGCTGCCAAAAAAGAGGAGGTCCAGGAAGTGTCTGAGGAGAAGGCCAAGCCCGAAATA
>DATGCB010000118.1:0-5642 GCA_035312365.1 Eudoraea sp.
GTATGGTGTTCACCATTTTACAGATGGTGAAGCTATGACCTGGTACGAATTTGCCCAATCCATTCTGAAAGAAAATAAACTGGAGGATCAAATCCGTCTTGTAAAGGATTCGAATTATCGTACTTTTGCCAAAAGACCTAAAAACAGCGTCTTACTCTAATTAAAGCCGGGATGCCGCATAGTGCGAATAGGTCCAGATCCGTTCCTGATGTTCCATTTTCAAATGCGAAAACCTGATGACTACACTCAGTAAGGAGAAAAAGCTTGAAATTTCTGGACTATTTCTTACCGCACTGGCGCTTTTCCCCGTGTTGTGGCCAGCGGTCCAATCCATTCTGATCATTGCCTTTGGGATCGTTTCCGTATTCTTATATTCAAATAACTTCACAACAAGAATAAGAGATAAACGGGTTATTGTTACATTTTTTTGTCTGACGGCCTATTATCTATGGTATTTCCTTACGTTTCTTTGGTCCTCTGACCGGCTGGCATCATTGAGGGATATGCAGTCCAACATAATCCTGCTGATATTTCCCCTGATCTTTGTTTTTTTTCATCCTGCACTGAACAATGCAATCAGAATGCGCATACAACTGGTGTTTGTTCTGGCTATGGTGGCCTATGGCTGTTTATGGTTCCAGTCTTACCTGGCCGGGGTGGGGCATTATCAGGTTTTAAGGTTAAAAGAAGTTCCCATAGGGGAAGGATCGTTGATTGATCAGGTAAGATTTTTTTTTGATAAAGGATATTACTGGATAGCAGGAACCTCACTGAGAGGGTATCGGCTTGCCGGGGAAGAGACGAAATTGTTCCTTCACCACACCTATGTCTCCACCTATTTTTTATTGGCTTTTTATTGCTGTTTACACCTGGCCGGAAAAATAAAGAACCACTTAGCCAAAATAGTATTGTATCTGGTTTCGGTTCTTTTTTTATTGCTCGTTTGGTATATGCCTTCCGCCATAAATAAATTTGCCACCGTAATTACCCTTCCTTTTTTTCTCTACCATTTTTTTTCACCCAGGGTTGCATTAGCCGGTATTACCCTTACGGTACTCATCCTGGCCGGGGGAATTTTTAAGTATCAGGATCAGTTTTCCAGGATAAAATTTGCCGAAAAGGACCAGTTGATTTCAACGGAACCGGCGATCATCGACTTCTACAGGTACCACGTTTACCGTTGTACTTTTGAGAAAGTATCTGAGAGCTGGCTTTTTGGTCTTGGTCAGGGTGATATACAACCATACCTGGATTCCTGTCTCCCGCACGAGGAATGGCCCGGCTTAAGCGATTCAAAAATTTTTTATAATACACATTCTCAATTTATTCATTACCTCTTTGCAGGGGGGCTGGCAGGACTCCTGCTTTACCTGCTTCTTTGGGGCAGGCTGTTTTCGTTCGCGATCACCCAAAAAGAAAAACTGCTACTCATAATATTAATGATCGTTTTTGCGAATACGATCTTTGAAAACTTCATTTCCCGGATCTGGGGTGCCTTTGCTTTTGTTTTTTTCACTTTTGTTTTTCTGGATCTGCCGCTGATAAAAGAACCATTTCCCAAAGCAGATGAAGCAACATAACAAGCCTAAAACTAGTTTGAGAATGGCGGGGTTTATTAAATCCGGCTATTTCCGTGACATTGTCAATCAGGCTGGTCTGGTCATCATTGCGCAACTTATCCCTGTAATTCTCAGCCCGATCCTTTCGCGTATTTATGATGAAAAGGCCATTGCTGAAATTACGGGACTTATGGCTTTCAGCAGTTTGCTCATCGTTTTTTCAACTCTGAAACTTGAAAACGCGATTGTAGTGGAAAAAGAGGACCGGAAAGCAAGGCAGCTTGTAGTTCTAAGCGCAATGGTGGCGCTGTTTTTCACCATTTTTACGATGCTTTTGGTCCTGGTTTTAAAGCCCTACATAATCAATAGTTTCGAAATTCAAAACGTCGTTTATTATGTTCCGCTTTATATTTTGTTTTTCGCCCTACTAAATATTTTGAATTTCTGGTTTGTCAGGATCAAAAAATTCAAAGTGAAGGCATATTCCAAAATTATTGAGAACGTTAGTTATGTGGGTTTCGCAATCGCCCTGTATTATATGGTCGGAAATAATGAATACGGGCTTGCGGCCGGGAAAATAATTGGCGTTGGTATCGCGCTCAGCATTTTACTGATCATTTCCAAAATAAAGTTCAAAAGATATAGTTGGGCATCGCATAAAAAACTGCTAAAGGATTATCGGGAATATCCACTCCATTATGCACCTTCAAGCTTCGTCAATGTCATAGGGTTGCAAATTCTGGTGATTTTTATAGGAACCTTTTTTACCAAGGAAGAATTAGGTTACTTTGGCCTGGCCAACATGGTCATTTTATTGCCCATTGCATTTATTACACAGAGTGTAGGGTCCATTTTCTTTCAAAAAACAAGTGAGCACATCAATGAAGGAAATGGAAAACAGGCCAAAAAGGTTTTTTATCAGACGCTTGGAATGCTGACGATAATAGCCATTCCGGCGTTCTTGTTCCTCTATTTCGGGAGTACCTACTTATTCCCTGTGATATTCGGTTCAAACTGGGTGGTAACCGGGATTATTGCCAAATTACTGGCTGTAGTTTTCCTCTCTCAAATCATTGTCGGACCCATAAGCATCGTTTTGATTTCACTGGGGAAGATCAAATTAAATGCTATCTGGCAATATGGGAGATTCATTGTAATGACCCTCTATATGCTGAGCCTTGTTTATATTTTTAAAATGGACTTCCTTGAATTTATAGAATGGTATGCCTATGGAGCGGCAACGATCTATTTGTTCTACTTTTTAATAATCAACGGCGAGATCAGAAAACTTGGAAAATGAAGTTTAGAATATCATTCGTATTTACGGAACTATATTATCTGCTCGTTTCCCTGCTTTATTTTACCACCATCAGGCACATGTGGTTCTTTAGGAAGGTGACCCTGAAGACCGAGGTGACCTATGGTTTTAACGGAATCAAGTATTGTTTGGTCTCCCTGTTTGTGTTCTTTACGATATGGGTGTATAAAAAAATGAAATTGGATCTGCTGAGTAAGAATATCCTCGGGTTGATATTGGTCATTTACTTTATCCCGGCTTCCATTTTTTACTCAAGCGCCCCTATCAACCCGGTAATTTACCTGGCCCATGTTTTATTGTTTTATTCATTGATATTTTCCTTTCGAATACGGTATAAGATAAAATTACCGGTCTTTAACAGAAGGCAAACCCTGTTTATACTGCTGGCGATCACACTTATTGGAATACTTCCGTTTTTGCGCTATCTGAACCAAATAAACCTCCGGAATCTGCTTTTGATGGATATTTATACCACCCGATTTAAGTTCAGGCTTCTGTTCGACACCTATTCCAGTTATACCCATTCCTGGTTTACCAGGGTAATCATTCCTATAATTTTTGTGTTTGCCCTGAAATATAAGATGAGATTGCTGGCGCTCTTCAATCTCATGGTACTTATAATGCTCTTTCTTATGGGGGCAGTTAAATCGGTTATACTGGGTAGTTTACTCGTAGTTGTTTTTTATTTCATCCCTGCCAGAAAAGTGTATAATTACGTGCTGATGGGCTTAATGGGCCTGGCGATGGTTTCCATCATTTCAATCCCCTTTCTTTACGCCGACGACAATATCGTAGCAGTGATCATGTTCAGACGAGTGATGTTTATCCCCGGCCTGTTGGACTATTGTTATCACGATTTTTTTAATTCTGATTACCTGTATTGGTCTGGAGGGTTTTTAAAGGGACTTTTGGAATATCCCTATGAGGAATCTCCCGCGAGGATCATTGGAGAGCTTTACTTTGACCGCCCTGCTATGGCTGCCAACAATGGATTAATTTCCGATGGGTTTATGAATGCGGGATTTCCCGGCGTCCTGGTCAACATAGTTCTCTGTTGTATTTTTTTTAATATCATAAAGAATTGTAATGTTGACAACAGGTTTTTTGGCATATATTTTTTCTTTGTCTACAATATCTTCACCACAACTTTTTCAACGGTACTGCTTACCCATGGTGGTTTCTTGCTACTTTTGCTGACCCTTTTTATGCTAAGGAGAAAAAAAGAATCAAATGTCTGATAAGAAAATAATGCACATATCCACGGTTCATCCAAGATGGGATACGCGTATTTTTTACAGGGAATGTGTTGGTTTGCACGGAGCGGGATATGAGGTTTACTTATTGGTGGCTGATGGCAGGGGTGATAAAATTACGGAAGGGATTCATGTTTTGGACATCGGCAAGGAAAATTCACGCTTAATGAATTTTTTTAAAAGCCAGGCCAGGATACAAGAGAAGGTACGTGAATTGAAACCACATATTGTACATTTTCACGATCCGGAATTAATGTATGTGGGCAGAAAAATCCAGGCACAGGGGATTCACGTCATTTTTGATATCCATGAAAATACTGCAGTTCAAATTCTTGACAAGGGGTATATCCCCAAACTTTTAAGGAAGTTTGTTTCTTTATTATACAAAAGGATAGAAAGCTTTTTAATTAAAAAGTTTCATCTGGTGATTGCCGAGCACTCCTACTTTGAAGTATATAGGGAAAAGGGGATATCGATTACAACCGTTTTGAATACCCCTGTGCTAGAAGATTTCAGGCCCTATATAAATACCAGTCGCAGGGGGAATCAAATCTTTTATATCGGGGGGATATCCAACGACCGGGGGCTCGATGTAACACTGGAGGCCCTGAAAATACTGAAAAGGAGGGGATGCACGTTTTTTATGCACTATGTTGGGCCCATTGCGGAAGAAAAAGTTAAGGAACTGGCATTGGATGAAATTAAAGATCATATTCGGTTTTACGGTAGAATGGATTTTAAAGGGGGCTATGAGATCTCCCTGAATTGTATTGTCGGCTTGTCCGTATTAAAACCCATCAAAAATTATGTCGGGTCTTATTCCACCAAAATATTTGAATATATGGCTGTGGGGCTGCCGGTAATTACTTCCAATTTTCCACTGTACAAAGACATTGTTGAGAAATATAATTGTGGGTATTGCATCGACCCCTACGCACCCGAAATGATGGCGGACAAAATTGAAGAACTTATTAAATGCCCTGAAAAAGCGGAAACTATGGGCCTGAACGGGATAGAAGTCGTCAAGGATGGATTTAATTGGGATTCGGAAGAACAGAAACTGGTCAAACTCTATAATGCCTTATCCGGGGTTCAGGGGACACCTGAATCTGGAAGGAAGGTCTACAACGCAAAATAGTCCGCCCAACCAGGTCACTTCTGTATATCCATCGGAAGAAGGCCTCGTCCTTCACGGATCGACAGAAATGTTGAAGCTAGTACTTCGTCAAACTAAAAGAAAATCTATTTTTGCAGGTATATGGAATTTAGTGAATTGGTTGATGTGGAAACTACCGGGAAAAGGATTCAGGAGGTTTATGCAGTTTCCCATTACGGTGAACAGCACAATTAGCTATTTCCCGATTTAAAAACGATGATCTATGGCATTGTATCTTAACGGCATAAATAATCCATACCGGTGATAAAAACGACTTCTTAAATATGCAGGAAAATGAGTAAAACGTTGAATTTCGCCATTGTTGGCTGTGGCCGGATAGGCAACAGGCATGCGGG
>DATGCB010000119.1:0-2909 GCA_035312365.1 Eudoraea sp.
ATCCAAAGGAATTGGAAAAGGCCCGTGATCGCTTTCATCGCCGTAATTTCCGTCGTAATTGTTTTCCCGGAAAGTGACCGCCACCTTGGGCTGATCCCCGCCTACGGCGACAAAGGGTATGCCGATAGGCGAGCCCTGGTAGGTACCACTCCCAAAATCCGCAAAAAGCCCGACATCCAATCCAATAGTATGGAGGATTGCATCGGAATTCTGGTCGACAGTATGATTGGAAATATCAACGTTAAGTGGGTGATCCGGGGGGAAAATGGCAATATCTTCAACCAATCCCGGATTTATCGGATCCTGTTCCTTCTCTTCCACCAGTTGCTCCAGGTCTTCGTTGCCGGGGGCATGTTCCATGTCGGTGGAGCATCCATAAAAAAGTAGCAATACAAGGTAAAGAAGGGGAGAAATTCTCTTGGTGGGATACATAGTGCCAAAAATTGCTTATGTACATAACGCCAGGCACCATCTGTTTATTTTAGGTACCTGGGAACACCCAAAGACCCGGAGCCCGGTAAAATTGGAAGCGGAAGGCGGTAAAAAACCCATAAAGCGCCATTACAACGCTTACTTTACCGGGGTATTTTGAATAATGAACATGAATGTACCTACTATTTTTGGGTAAAAAGTGACTTATCCAATCCCGGAAGTAGTTTCATGGCATTTCCGTAATACACTTTTTTCAGGACTTCATCGGGAAGGCCCAGCCCGTACATGGACCAAAAGGCATGGTACTTTTTATAGTAAGGAAAATATTCATCTTCCGTTTCCAATACCCTGAAATAGGTGGGAAATTCTTCCGGTTGCCAACTGTCCTTACCAAACAATATGCGGTCCTGATACTTCACAAAGAATGCATTGGCGGTCTTAGGTTGCCTGCCCAACTCAGCGATAACCGCGCCAATGCCCACATACATGTTGGGCATTTCTTCCAGTAATTGGCTCAACTTTCCCAAATTGTTGGCATACCAGCCCATATGGGCATTGATGAATTTGGTGCCTGGGTGCTTTTTAAACATAGCGTGTTGTTCATTAATGATCTGCTGCCAGGGTACCGGATTGGTATCCGAACGCTTTCTGCGCGGTCTCGTTTTAAGTTCCAGCCAGCGTTCATTGTTACTATCCATGGGATCCCAGAACGATTTCGGATCTGCCGCGTGGATCAGAACCGGAATACCAAGTTCCCCACATTTTGCCCAGATAGGATCGAGCCGTTCATCATCTATGGCCAGGCGATTCCCATCGGTATCTTCATTTCTAAGTCCGAGGCTTTTGTAAATTTTCAGTCCTTTAGCCCCGTTCTTTACATCTTCCTCCAATTGCCTGGTCGCGCCTGCCGCCCAACCGGCGTTTCCAACGCCTTCAAAATCAACATTTGCAAAGACCACAAATCGATTCGGATAATTGTTCCGGACATTGGCAATAGCTGCCATTAAACCCTCCCCTGAACCTCCGCTGAGGTTAACCATTACCGCCATGTTGAGTTTATCCATATCTGCTATAAGGAGCGACAGGTCTTTGTCGCCCATGCCGAATTGATGGCTATGAATATCGATAAAGGGGTACCTGGCTTTTGAAACCTCATGAACCGGCACCACAAGGGTTGATTTCGGATTGTACTCTTCAAATCCCATTTCCTGGGCCAAAAGCCCTGTAGATAGTAAAGCGGTTAAAAGAACAAGCAGTGTTGCCTCGTAAATCTTCATATTTTTGATTTTTTCGCCATGAATGTACTATTATTTACGTGATTCAATTCCCTACGGAGTGTGAAAAGATATGCAAAATACCCAATAAAAAAAACCCGATGGTATCATCGGGTCTTTACTAACTGACCTTAAACTAGGCCTTCTTTTTTTTCCTGATCGGCTTCCGCTTACTTTCCCTGCTATTCGCTTTGGCCTTGCGTTTGGAGGATGAAGATTTAGCGGCCTTTTTCACTGTTCTTGTTCCATCGGACGTTCTATTTACAGAAACTGCCCTTTTGGAACCATCGGGGTTAGATTTCACCGCTACAGTTTTCCGGCTTCCATCAGGATTCTTTACGGTTGCAACCCTTTTTTTGGTACCATCGGTCTTACCGGCCACGGCAACCCTCTTTGTTGTACCCTCAGCCTTTCTAACCCCGGCCGTCCTATATTTTTCTTTGTCGGCCTGGTTAGCCCCGGCTATAGGTATATGTGTCCCATTAGTTTCATATACCCTGCGTGCGGCATAGGATCTGTCAGGATATTTCTCGCCAAAATCGTTCCTCCTTATTTTAGTATGTAAATGTACGGCCCTTGTGCTATATCGCAGGTGTGTACGCCGATATGTATGGCGGACGTTTATTTGCACATGGATCTGCTTCTTGTAGGCATGCGGGGGTAAGGGTTTCCAATAGTGGAAGTGTCCGGGATAATACCCCCAGTAGAATACCGAACGGTAGGGCCTGTAAAATGGTCTCCAAAATACGGAAAACATCACCGGGCGATGCACGTAATCAGGCACGATGATATACCCCGGTCCGTAGAGATAAACATCTCCGACTACCTGGACCCTCGGGATGCCCTGATCGTCTTTTTCAACTTCAATGGTGGCCACATCCTGGTAGATGTCTTCTCCCAAAACAGATTGGAGTGCAATCAGATGGGTATCTTCTTCTGCGATTTCCACGACCCTGAGGTAGTCTACCTGCCCGTCCTCATTGAGATCCAGATTGGAAATTTGTGCCTCTGGGTCATTCAATTTGTATTCAAATTCCTCCAGGTCCTTGGCGTCGCCAAAGAGTGATGCCACAGCTTCCAGATCTAAGTTTTTACTAATTTCCACGCTCGCCGCATTCACGGTGGTGACATCCTGGGCTGACAGGGTACCTAACCCGATAGTAAACAGGGAAAGTACATAAACGGTTTTTTCTTTTAACAGAT
>DATGCB010000120.1:0-9214 GCA_035312365.1 Eudoraea sp.
ATACGGGGTACTGGTATATACCAAGGATAACTACAACAACGATTTCAGGGGACAACCGAACAGGGACACCGCCATTCAGCGGGATGCAGGTTTGGAATCAGGCATCTACTTTTATATTGTTACGCTTCATACGCTAAGGCAAAAACATCAGGGATACCTCTATATTGCGAACTAGGCGCAGTTCCTGTCAAATTCTGTAATTTTTGAAAATACTTCATACCTTTGGGTAGCCGTGGCATTAGGAGCGTCCTTTTGTTCCTGGCAGTATTTTTGATTACATCATTGAAAATCCTCCTATACTAAAGTCATCGAATTATGCAAAGAAGGTCATTTATCAGACGAAGCGGTCTTTCGGGTGTTGCCCTTACGATTTTACCCGCCACGGTCGTTTTCCAGGATTCCGTAGAATTTTCCATTGAAGAGCTCATGGGAAAGGAGCGTATAGAGCTGCACGGTGAAGGTATCAACCTGAGAAAAAAAGCGCATGACGCATTTGTAGCCATGAAGAAGGCTGCCCATACCGATGGTATCAATATCCATATTGTATCCAGTTTCAGAAGTTTTGCGCAGCAGCAGGCCATCTTTGAACGAAAGTATGAACAGTATACAGCGGACGGCATGGTGCCCCTGGAGGCTATTGATAAGATCATTGAGTATTCTACCATTCCCGGAACGAGCCGGCATCACTGGGGTACCGATATCGACATCATAGACGGGAACAAAAAAGCAACCGGTGATGTCCTTGTGCCCGAAAAATTCAGGGCAGGCGGTCCTTTTGAGGAGTTTAAAAAATGGATGGATGAAAACGCTAAAAAATTTGATTACTACCTGGTCTATACCGATGATCCAAAGCGAAAAGGATTTAAATATGAACCCTGGCACTTCAGCTATGCACCATTATCGATCCCAATGCTCACCGCTTTCCGGGGAAAGAACATTATGCAGTTGTTGGAGCAGGAGGACTTTATGGGCAGCGAGCATTTTACAACGGGCTTTGTAAAAACCTATATCAGAGATAATATTTTAGACATTAATTCAGCCCTGCTTTAGGCTTTTTTGTACTTTGTAATCTACAGGAAAACTCCGGTACTATGAGAAGAGGAAGCTGGAAAATCAGGATTTTTATCGGCTTGGCCATTGTGGCGTTTGCCTTTGTACAGCGATGCAGCAATAAAGAGGAGAATCCGTACACAGGTCGCAGCCAGACCATTAATATGACCGCGGAACAGGAAATTGCCATAGGACTACAGAGTGCTCCTGAAATTGCCGAACAATATGGCGGGCTATACCCCGATGAGCGTTTACAATCCTTTGTGGATGTTGTTGGCAATAAACTGGTTAAAAACAGCATTGCCAGGGAAACACCTTATCGATACGAGTTTCACCTGCTCGCTGACGACCAGACCATCAATGCTTTTGCACTTCCCGGCGGCCCGGTATTTATTACCTATGCCCTGTTCTCCAGGCTGAACGAAGCGCAACTTGCCGGAGTGCTTGGCCATGAGATCGGACATGTGATCGGCAGGCATTCCGCGGAACGAATAGCAGAGAGTAATTTTTGGAAAACGGTATCTATAGGTGCCAGCGTGGGTGCGGATGCAGGGGGAATCGTAGGTAGTATTGGCCAAAATACCTTACTGAATAATGGTCGCAGTGACGAATTGGAAAGCGATGACCTGGGAGTTCTTTTAATGATCCAAGCCGGGTACCAACCCGGGGAGATGATCGAGGTGATGGAAATCCTGAAAGAGGCGGGAGGTCCCAACCGGCCACCGGAGTTCCAGAGTACCCATCCCGATCCTGATAACAGAATTGAAAATATCAGGGAGGCTATTGCAAAGTACAAGGGACAGGAATAATGGTATTTCACCTATGATTTTTAGCTAAATTGCATTTTTTTAGTATCTTTGGTTTTACTCCAAATCTTTCATACGCCCCTGATTTAACCCTTATAGCTTTTATTATTAATAATAAAAAGATACTATAATGGGAACACTTGGACACTTTAGAAATCTGTATGTTGAGGCTTTTGACAATTGCAAGCCGGAAATTATTGTTATACTATTAAAAGTCTATTCCGTCTTTTGTGCGTTGATGCTGGTAATGGCAGTGTATGCGTTTATGGACCGGGCTTTGAACGGATTTGAATTTTAAGTTTTGTCAGTGTTTATTTACTCTTTTACCTGAGCACTATATGTAGTAAATAGATGAAAACAAAAACCCTGACGTACGTCAGGGTTTTTTGATTGATGAGTAAACCCCCGCTCAACTCTTCATAGCATTTTCAATGACGGCCAATGCCTCTGTTGCATTGGAAAGCTCCGCATGTTTTTTCGCAGTAAACCCTTTATCATCCTTTGCCCTGAGATCCGCGCCATGTTCAATCAGCAACTGTAATATTTCCGCTTTGTTGTATCGGGCCGCAAAAATAGCGGGACTCATTCCAAGTGATTTCTGGTTTACATCCTCGCCCAACTCTATCATCCGTTTGACGGTGTCATAATCACCTTGCATAATCGCTTTGCAAAAGGAATTGAGTTCTGCATTTGCCGTGAGGGTGGCTGGCGTTGCCAGATCTCGTTGTTCGTTACTGTCGGCATAAACGCCGGTTACCACAAACAAAAATGCTGTGGTTAAGGTTAGGATCGTTTTTCTCATGATGAATTAAGATTTAATTGATGAATATTTTGATAACTATATAAATATAGACGACGCTTCTTAAATTTTGTTTCAATCTTAACAGTTAAATAACTAAAGTTTAACATCCACCGGAAAGGAAGCGTTAATTTTTTAACACAATGACAAAGCGATTTATAATTTGTTAAAATTCCCGTGGTGTTTAGTGGTAATACTTGTGATTTCGCACTATTTTTGGGTTTCTGGCAAAGATGCAGGTATGAACAAGAAAGTACTTTTGATGATATTGGATGGCTGGGGTAAATCCCCGGATCCCAAAGTTTCCGCTATTGATCATGCAAATACCCCTTTTGTAGATGCACTCTATAAACAATACCCCAATGCCGATCTCCTGACGGATGGGATGAATGTGGGATTGCCGGAGGGACAAATGGGAAACAGCGAGGTAGGCCATATGAATATCGGGGCGGGGAGAATAGTATACCAGGACCTTGCAAAGATAAATCTGGCTGTACAGAACAATACACTCAAAGATGAGAAGGCATTAAAGGATGCCTTTTTGTACGCAAAGAATAATGACAAAGCGGTACATTTTCTGGGACTGTTAAGCGATGGCGGTGTCCATAGTCATATAAAACATTTAAAAGGCCTTATTGAGGTATGCGCCCATTACGGGATTAAAAAATCATTCGTTCATGCCTTTACAGACGGCCGGGACGTAGATCCCAGAAGTGGCAGGATCTTCCTTGAGGATCTGGTACAGTTCTGTTCGGATCAACCTACCCGATTAGCCTCCGTGATCGGCCGGTATTACGCCATGGACCGTGACAAACGCTGGGAACGTGTAAAAAAGGCCTACGACCTGCTCGTTAACAGTGAAGGGACCAGAACCGGGGACATTTCCAAAGCCATGCAAAACAGTTATGACAACGGGGTAACGGATGAGTTTATTCACCCGATCGTGCTGACAAATCCCGAGGGGGAGCCACTGGCAAGCATTGCGGAAGGGGATGTAGTGGTCTTTTTTAATTTTAGGACCGACCGTGGACGAGAACTTACCCAGGTACTCAGCCAGGAAGATGTTCACGAATACAACATGCACAAATTGTCCCTGTATTATGTAACGATGACCAACTACGACGATTCATTTAAGGGGATCCATGTGGTGTACAACAAAGAAAACCTGAAAGAGACCCTGGGCGAAGTACTTGCGAAAGCAGGCAAAAAACAGATCCGAATTGCAGAGACCGAAAAATACCCGCATGTCACCTTCTTTTTTAATGGTGGAAGGGAGATCCCCTTTGAGGGGGAACAACGTATTCTTTGCCCATCCCCCAAAGTTGCCACCTATGACCTGCAGCCAGAAATGAGTGCGTATGACATAAGAGATGCCATCCTTCCCGAATTGGAAAAGGAAGCGGCAGCCTTTGTTTGCCTTAATTTCGCCAATCCTGATATGGTGGGGCATACCGGTGACATGCAGGCAGCAATCAAAGCGTGTGAAGCCGTCGATGCCTGTACAGGTGCCGTAATTTCTACCGCGCTTAAACACGGCTATACTACCCTGGTAATTGCAGACCATGGCAATTGCGACACCATGATCAATCCGGATGGAACTCCCAACACGGCACACACGACAAATCCCGTACCCCTGATCGTGGTTGATCCGGATATTAAATCCGTTAAAAATGGGATTCTGGGGGACCTGGCTCCTACGATCCTAAAACTCATGGGTATTCCACAACCTGATATTATGACTCAGCAATCGCTGGTATGATGAAGTCCTGCGGAAAATAATATCTTTGCATTCCATGGTAAATATCAAATCCACAGAAGAAATAGGGCTAATGCGCGAAAGCGCTCTCGTGGTATCCAAAACTTTGGGAATGCTGGCTGCTGAGATAAAACCGGGGGTAAATGCGCTCTACCTCGACAAATTAGCAGAAGAGTTTATTCGTGATCAGGGGGCGGAGCCGGGTTTTCTGGGGATGTACGATTTTCCGAATACGCTGAATATGAGTCCAAACGCCCAGGTAGTTCACGGGATCCCCAATAAAGAACCGCTTAAGGAAGGGGATATTATCTCTGTGGATTGCGGGGCTTTAAAAAATGGATATTACGGGGACCACGCGTATACATTTGAAGTAGGAGAAGTTGCACCGGAAGTTAAAAAATTACTCCGGGTAACCAAAGAATCCCTGTATTTAGGCATCCGTGAATTTAAGGTGGGTAATCGCGTTGGAGATGTAGGTTATGCCATTCAAAACTATTGTGAAAGCCATGGCTATGGAATCGTCCGGGAACTCGTGGGACATGGGCTGGGCCAAAAGTTGCACGAGAGTCCGGAAATACCCAATTATGGAAAAAGAGGCAGGGGAAAACGCTTTGCGGAGGGAATGGTAGTGGCTATTGAACCCATGATCAATATGGGAACACGGCATATAAAACAACTTCGGGACGGATGGACCATCCTTACTGCGGACGGCCAGCCGAGTGCCCATTTTGAACACAATGTTGCTATTGTGAACGGGAAACCTGAATTGCTTTCTACTTTTCAATACATCTATGAAGCCCTGGGCATTCAGAGTGATGAAGAGCAGGAATTCCGCCAGAAAAAAGTAGTCAGTTAGATTCGTTCGTCAACAGGGCCATACGCACTCTTCCATGTTGCGTCAGATGGATTTAAAGACAGCGGAGAATGATATATAAGATCATTAGCGACGTCATGGCCATAAGAAACCCAGAGAAATAACTTGAAAAAGCTCTTTAAATATATTCTTAACCTCCTCCCAAGGCCTTTGCTTATAAAACTGAGCTATGTTGCCAGACCAGTTCTTGCCCTTTTTATGCGGGGGAGCACACATACAGATCCTATAGACGGGCGTCAATTCAGAAGTTTTCTACCGTATGGCTATGAGAACCCAAGGGAAAATGTACTGTCTCCTTCTACCCTATCCCTTGAGCGTCATCGGCTGTTATGGCTTTACCTCAAAAGTGAAACCGATTTTTTTACCGCACCCCGAAAAGTATTGCACTTTGCACCGGAACAGGCCTTTTACAAAAGGTTCAGAAAACTTAAAAATCTGGAGTATACCACAACAGATCTCAACTCCCCGCTGGCCGATGTCATGGCCGATATTTGTGACCTCCCATTTGAGGACAATTCTTTTGACGTCATCCTGTGCAACCATGTTTTAGAACATATCCGGAACGATGCCAGGGCCATGGGGGAACTATACAGGGTCATGAAACCAGGGGGATGGGGCATATTCCAGGTCCCGCAGGACTTGTCCAGGGACCACACCTTTGAGGATCACGCCATCACCGACAAAAAAGAGCGTGCGCGTATCTTTGGTCAGTACGATCATGTGCGCATTTATGGCCGTGATTTCTTCGAAAAGCTGAGATCGGTGGGTTTTTCGGTAAATGAGGTGGATTATACGGTTCAATTAGGCCCTGGAGAGATCTGGCGGTACCGGCTGGCCATGGGGGAGATACTTCCGGTGGTGACCAAGCCGGGCGGTTAAAAGCATTCCTCACGTATTGAATACACAAGTAATCATTATTATTATTTACGAACTCGTGATAATGCATTTCACGTATTGCATGTAATACATATCAAAAAACAGCCGGGAATCCCCGGCCATCCATTATTACTCAATGATCAACTCCCTGAATCCGGTGGTCATATATTCAGCGGTCTCACCCCGGTCATTGAGATAAATGATATACGCCTGTAACCCTTTTTCCGCGGATAAGACCTGAATGGATTCTTCCAAAGCCGACGCCATAAAAGCGGTGGCATAAGCATCTGCCCGTGCACAGGTTCGGGCAATAACATTGGCTCCCAATACCTTCGAATTTTTGGTAAATCCTGTCTTCGGATCTATCGTATGGACATACTTCTCCCCGGTAATTGGATCGATCCTGAATTTCCGGTAATTGCCTGAAGAAGCAAGGGCACGGTTTTTTAGCCGTATCAGGGCCTTCAGGTTGTTGTCCCCATCCGTTTGCGGATTCTCGATCCCCACAACCCATGGCTTTCCCCTGATGCGGTTCTCACCTTTGGTGACCACCTCCCCTCCCACTTCTACCAGATAATCCGGGATACCCTTCTGATCCAATAGCACCGCCAGGCGATCTATTGCATATCCTTTGGCCACTGCATTAAAATCAAATTGAATCTCGGGAAACTCTTTGAAAACCTGATTATGGTTATCCAGGGTCACTTTATCAAAACCGACAAAACGCAAAAGACTATCCACTTTGGCACTGTCGAGAGGTATTTGTTCCCCGGGGCCAAACCCCCAGGCATTGACCAAAATTCCTACAGTAGGATCAAAATAGCCGTTGGTTTTCTCGTATACCTCCTTTGATAGTTCAAATACTTCCCTGAACATTTGGTCAACAACCACCGTGGTGTCACCCCTGTTTATCCTGGCAATGTCCGAACTCTTAATATAGGTTGACATGGATTGGTTCACCGCATCAAAAACAGAATCGATTTCTGTCTGATAATCCAATTCTTCCTCCGACAGATACGTGATATTATAAGAGGTACCCAGGGCAGGACCATTGTTAAAATTCCGGATCAGCTTCGGCCCGATTTCTCCGCATGCGATCACGGATAACGCAACAAACAACAATAGCAGCTTTTTCATTTTAAATTTCTAGGAGACCCTGATAATCCACGAGGTAAGTCTCATTCAGATAAACCGGCAAATTTTGATCCGTGGCGTTATACAATCCAACACCGGCATAATAGGTTTTTGCCTCGTGTTTTGTGGCGTGTTCTTTTACTTTTGAAAGTACACGGGTATCGTAATCCTTAGGGTTGTTCGGAAAAACAATATTTCTGACAACCACGAAATATAACTGCTTCTCTTTTTGACATACAAATTGCGGATTTTTTTTCAGGGTACTGTTCACCCCCAAAAACTCAAAGCCTTCCGCTTCCAGTTCCCTCCCCACAATATTCATCGCGAGGTTGTGAAGTTCTTGTGTGGTGAGTGGCTTCATTGCGTCGCTATTAAAAAAACCGACACTTGGCATATCGGTTTTTAATATCCCGTGATCATTCCATTGAGTTATCCTCCGAAATCATCGAACCTGATATGTTCATCGGGGATGCCGTAATCCTCACCCATTTTCTGAACAGCCTTGTTCATCAGGGGGGGACCACAAAAATAGAGTTCGATATCCTCCGGTGACTCATGTTGTTTGAGGTAATTATCTATCACGCAATTGTGTATAAAGCCTACAAAACCATCACCGGGGGCATCCAGATGTTCTTTTACTTTCCAGTTATCCTCTTCCAAAGGCTCAGAAAGCGCCAGGTAAAAATGAAAATTCGGGAATTCTTCTTCCAGTTTTTTAAAGTGATCTATGTAAAACAATTCCCTTTTAGACCTTCCTCCGTACCAATAGCTCACTTTCCTTTTGGTGCGTAAGGTTTTAAAAAGATGGTAGAGATGAGACCGCATGGGTGCCATCCCGGCACCGCCTCCGACATAGAGCATTTCCGATTCGGATTCATTGATAAAGAACTCGCCATAAGGCCCTGAAATTACCACTTTATCACCCGGCTTTTGCGCAAAAATATAGGAGGATGCAATCCCCGGGTTAACATCCATCCAGCCGTTCTTAGACCTGTCCCACGGAGGGGTGGCAATCCGGACATTCAACATGATCTCCCGCCCTTCTGCCGGGTAGGAAGCCATTGAATAGGCCCTTTCAACCGTTTCTGAATTCTTCATCCTAAGGGGCCAGAGATTAAATTTGTCCCATTCTGTCTGAAACTTATCCGGAGTCTCATGTTCTTCCGGGTGGGCAGTAATGTCAATGTCCGAATATTTAATTTCGCAGGGTGGGATCTCAATTTGAATATACCCTCCTGCCTTATAGTTCATATCCGCAGGAATCTCCACGACAAATTCCTTGATAAACGAAGCTACGTTATAGTTTCGTACCACGGTGGCATCCCATTTTTTGATTCCGAATACCTCTTCAGGAATGGTAATTTCCATATCCTGTTTTACTTTTACCTGGCATGCCAGCCTGGCACCTTCATTTAATTCCCTCTTGGAAAAATGCGGGGTTTCGGTTGGAAGTGCCTCTCCTCCACCGGAAAGTACGTGGCATTCACATTGGATACAGGTACCCCCGCCGCCACAGGCAGAGGGTAAAAAGACTTTTTGATTTCCAAGCGTAGACAGGAGGGAATTCCCGGAAGCCACCTGTATTTTTTTCTCCCCGTTTATGGTAATGGTCACTGGTCCTGAAGGGGATAATTTTTCCTTGGTAACCAGCAGGAGCGCAACCAGCAACAATAACAAAATCAAAAAGGCGACGACAGTAATCGTAATGGTGCCCAGGGTGCTTGCAGCTAATATCATCCTATTCGTTTATTGCATTAGTATATGACACGGTCTTCTCATCGATCTCTTTTTTCATCTCTTCCATTTTCTTTTTTTCAATTTGCTGGGCAGTCGTTTCCTCTGCCGGGGCCGAAGAATCATCCCCACCGGTCAGCATGCCGCCAAAGCTTTGGAAACCTATACCCATAAGCCCGGTAATA
>DATGCB010000121.1:0-10541 GCA_035312365.1 Eudoraea sp.
ACCAAAAAGAAGATTTTAAGAAAATGCCGAAGGCACCTGATTATTTAAAATAATAGAAGATGTTGAAAATAAGCAACCTGCATGCAGGAGTGGAAGGTAATGAAATATTAAACGGGATCAACCTGGAGGTGAATGCCGGGGAGGTCCATGCCATCATGGGGCCAAATGGGTCCGGTAAAAGCACCCTGGCAGCAGTTATCGCCGGTAAGGAAGAGTTTGAAGTCACCCAAGGGCAGATCTTTTTTGAGGGGGAGGATATAGAAGAAAGAGCACCTGAAGAAAGAGCACATCAGGGCATTTTCCTATCTTTTCAGTATCCTGTGGAAATCCCGGGGGTGTCGGTGACAAATTTTATGAAAACGGCCATTAACGAATCCAGGAAAGCACGCGGGATGGAGGATATGCCGGCCAATGAAATGTTGAAAAAGATCCGCGCGAAATCGGAAATGCTCAACATTGACCGGAAGTTTTTGTCGCGCTCCCTGAATGAGGGATTTTCCGGAGGAGAGAAAAAGCGGAATGAGATTTTTCAGATGGCCATGCTGGAGCCTAAACTGGCTATTTTGGATGAGACGGATTCAGGACTGGACATCGACGCTTTGCGCATCGTTGCCAATGGGGTGAATAAACTCAGAAGCAAAGACAATGCGGTGATTCTGATCACTCATTATCAACGGCTTTTGGAATATATCATTCCGGATTATGTACACGTATTGCACGAGGGTAAAATTGTAAAGTCCGGGACCAAAGAACTGGCCCTTGAACTGGAGGAGAAAGGATACGACTGGCTAAAACAGGAAACTGCTGTTTAACCGGGGAATAGCAAACTTTATGCCTGCTTTAATTTAGGAGAATTTAAAGGAAAAAAGTCAAAATGGCAGAAACAAAGAAACTTGAAACAGCATGCGAATTTTGATGAACCGGAAACGATAACGACGATGGATTTAAAAGATAAATTGGTTTCTTCTTTTTTGGCGTTAGAGAATAACGTGGATGTGGAGCACCCTGTACATGATATTCGATCAGAGGCCATTCGGAATTTTGAAGCCAAAGGCTTTCCAAATAAGAAAGAGGAAGCCTGGAAATATACTTCACTAAACAGTCTGCTCAAAATAGATTTCAGTATTTTCGCAAAAGAGGCTAACACCTTGGAATACAAGGAGGTAAAAAAATATTTTTTACATGAAATAGATAGTTATAAGATAGTTTTTATCGATGGGATCTACAGCTCATACCTTTCCGAAACCACCCATGACGGGGTAGATATTTGTTTAATGAGCTCAGCTCTTGCCAAACCCATGTTCAAACCTGTAATTGACGTTTATTTTAATAAAGTGGCCTCCAGGGAAGAATCACTGACCACATTAAACACAGCTTTTAGCAGGGAAGGGGCCTATATTTATATTCCGAAGAACAAAGCGCCCAAGAAACCCGTTGAGATCATTCACTTCGCCACCGGGAATGAGGCGAGCCTGATGCTGCAACCCCGCAATCTGATTATTGTAGAGGAGAACGCTGAACTGCAGGTTATTGAACGGCATCAAAGCCTGACCGACAATGAGGTACTGACCAATTCGGTTACCGAAATTTTTGCTGCAAAGAATGCCATTGTGGATTACTATAAAGTACAGAACGATAATAAATCGGCATCCCTTATAGACAACACCTATATTTCCCAGAAGCATACCAGCGTTGTGAAGGTTCATACGTTTTCGTTCGGCGGAAAACTTACCCGCAACAACCTCAATTTTTACCAGGACGGGGAATATATAGATTCAACACTGAAGGGAGTGACCATTCTGGATGAAAAACAACATGTGGATCACCATACCCTGGTGCATCACCGGCAACCCAACTGCGAGAGCCATCAGGATTACAAGGGGATTTACGGCGAAAGGTCAACCGGGGTGTTCAATGGGAAAATTATCGTGGATAAACTGGCTCAAAAGACCAATGCATTTCAGCAAAACAACAATATCCTGATAAGTGACCGGGCTACGATTAATACAAAGCCACAACTCGAAATTTTTGCGGATGATGTAAAATGTTCCCATGGCTGTACCGTCGGTCAGTTAGACCAGGAAGCCCTGTTCTATCTGCAAACGAGGGGTATTCCCAAAAAAGAGGCAGGGGCCCTGCTCATGTATGCGTTTGCCAATAATGTCCTTGAGAGTGTTCGGATCCCTGAACTTAAAAAAAGAATAAACAAGCTCATTGCCAATAAACTTGAGGTGCGTTTGGGATTTGAATTATAGGGTTTCCACCCCATCGGGATTTCAGAAGGGTGTGTTAAACAATTTTATACTCAACCAGTTTATGATCGTATCCACGCTCAATATTCAGGCCATCAGAAAAGACTTTCCAATTCTGCAAAGAACGGTTAATGGAAAGCCGTTGGTGTATCTGGATAATGCTGCCACTTCTCAGACCCCAAGGCAGGTTATTGATGCCATTGTGGATTATTACCAGAATTACAATGCCAATATTCACAGGGGTGTGCACTCACTTTCACAGGAGGCTACCGATAGGTATGAACAAGCCAGGGTAAAAATCCAAAGTCATTTTGGTGCCGCCAAAGCTCATGAAATTATCTTTACTTCGGGCACTACGCATAGCATCAACCTAGTAGCAAATGGCTTTACTTCCATACTCAAAGCCGGAGATGAAATAATGGTTTCGGCGATGGAGCATCATTCCAATATTGTTCCCTGGCAAATGCTCTGTGAACGTACGGGAGCTGTCCTGAAGGTTATTCCTATGAACCTTGAGGGCGAACTTTTGATGTCAGATTATCATCAAATGCTTTCAGACAAAACCAAACTGGTGTTCTGCAATCATGTTTCAAATGCCCTCGGGACCATAAACCCCATCCGGGAAATGATTGCTGCGGCCCATAAGTTTGGTGCTGCTGTACTGATTGACGGAGCTCAGGCCGCCCCGCATCTGAAAGCGGATATGCAGGCACTGGACGTGGATTTTTATACTGTTTCTGCCCATAAGATGTGCGGCCCTACCGGAGTCGGAGCATTGTATGGAAAAGAACATTGGTTAAAACAATTACCTCCTTACCAGGGCGGGGGGGAAATGATCGAGGAGGTCACCTTTGAAAGAACAACTTATGCGGGGCTGCCCCATAAGTTTGAAGCCGGGACACCAAATATATGTGGGGGAATTGCATTTGGAGCGGCAATAGACTATATAAATTCCATCGGTTTAGAGGCCATATCCCACTATGAACATGAACTCCTGGCCTATGCAACGGAACAATTACTCGCTGTTGAAGGATTAAAAATTTACGGGACAGCCCGTAATAAGACATCGGTCATCTCATTTAATATTGCCGGGATACATCCCTATGATATAGGCACTATTCTGGATAAACTGGGAATAGCAGTCAGGACCGGGCACCATTGTGCGCAGCCCGTTATGGATTTTTTTAAAATTCCGGGCACCGTAAGGGCAAGTTTTAGCTTTTACAATACCAGGGAGGAGGTGGATGTTCTGGTGATGGGCGTACGGAAAGCAAAACAAATGTTAACTTAACTCCTGTTTGTTATCCTTTTCCCAAACTATTGAAAACCACTGATACTTGTCGTATTTTTACCTAAAAGCGCCAAATGACCATAGAAGAGATCCAAGAGGAGATTGTCGACGAATTTGCCATGTTTGAGGACTGGATGCAGCGTTATGAATACATGATTGAACTGGGGAAGTCGCTACCGCTTATTGAGGAACAATACAAAACCGGGGATAATATCATTAAGGGATGCCAGAGTAAGGTATGGGTACATGCCGAATTGGAGGATGATAAATTGATTTTTACCGCGGATAGCGATGCGATTATTACAAAAGGCATCATCGCCATCTTGATACGTGCCTTCAGCAATCAAAAACCGCAGGACATTATTGATGCCAATACGGACTTTATTGATGATATTGGGCTAAAAGAGCATTTGTCCCCTACCCGGGCCAATGGCCTGGTCAGTATGATTAAACAATTAAAATTGTACGCGGTGGCGTACCAGACGCAGCTTAACTGAGGTGTGGAAGACAGAGGGCAAAGGAACCCGCCGGTCAACAATGACATACGCCCTGTTAAGCTCCTAAACTTGCCTGCTGATTTGCAGGCGCCCAAATTAAAGAAAGATGAGTGAAGAAACTACGACCATAGATACACAGGAACTAGGTGAGAAAATAGTAAAAGTGCTCAAAACCATTTATGATCCCGAAATTCCGGTAGACATATACGAACTGGGATTAATTTATGATGTCTTGGTCAATGAGGACAACGAGGTTAAGATATTGATGACCTTGACCTCACCCAATTGCCCGGTGGCCGAGACGTTGCCGGTTGAGGTAGAGGAGAAGGTTAAATCCCTGGACAAAGTTTCCGATGCCGAAGTTGAAATTACCTTTGATCCGCCCTGGACACAGGACCTGATGAGTGAAGAAGCAAAATTAGAGCTGGGGCTGCTTTAGGGGTTAATCCGAAAAATAAAAATGCACCTTCAACTACATTTTTAGCTACAAATTCCCTGGTTTTGGAACTTTGAAGCAAAGCCCTGACAAACGGAGGGCAGGGGTACAGGGGTTGTTTTTCAGGGATTAATTTATTTCAAGTACAATTATTTTATGGCTATTGAGGATAGAAATAAGGACGTTGAACCCATTCTGAATCGGGTTGCCCAAAGCAAACTGATCACTTTGGACCTGGAAGATTACTATCCAGAAGGGAACAGGATTGCCCTGGATATCAAAGACTGGTTGTTTGAAGGATATATTCTGAAAGAGAAAGATTTCCGGAACCATGTGGAAAACCACGACTGGCAACAGTACGCCGGAGCCTATGTGGCCCTGCATTGTTCAACAGAGGCGATTATCCCCGGGTGGGCATATATGTTAATAACTACCAGGTTGCAACCTTATGCAAAACGTGTAATAACCGGGGATCTCGAGGCCTTGGAGACCTCCGTTTACCAGACCATTATCGAGCAAATGGATATGGCCCCCTTTAAAGATAAACCCGTTATCATTAAGGGATGCAGCAACAAACCAGTGCCTGCAAATGCCTATTTGTGGGCAGCCTCAAAAATACAGACGGTAGCGAGGAGTGTGCTGTATGGCGAGGCCTGTTCATCCGTCCCGTTATACAAGCGAAAATAATGTTGATAAAGCAGGAATATTATTAACAATTATTACATTTGCTGTTCATAACACCAATTTAACGCTAATCATTATGAAAAAATTAATATTGGCCTTTCTGGCTGGTACTACATTTGTTTTTGCTCAAACTGAAGACGAGCTAAAGGCATCCCAGGCGGCCAAGAAAGATTCTATTGCTGCCATTCAGGGAAGGGTGGATGCCCTACAGGCTCAAATAGACGGTTTACCGGGATGGAAAAAAGGGGCCTTTGGCACCATTGGAGGCAGTATTTCCAATATCAGTAATTGGTATGCGCAGGGGATACCGAACAATTCATCGGGAAACATTGGCTTTACAATAAATGCCTTTGCCAACCTTAATCAGGAGAAATTCTTCTGGAGAAATTCCGGGAACGTCAATCTGAAATGGGTGAAATTAGACGATAAGGATGATGCGACTGACAATGATAGTTTTCGCGAGGCAACCGATGTCTTCAACATTGCCTCCCTCTATGGTCGAAAGATCTCGGAAAAATTCGCACTTTCGGCCCTTGGGGAATACAGGACCACTATTTTGAACAATTACAACGATCCTGGCTATCTGGATCTTGGGGTGGGGGCCACCTGGACGCCAATTACCGATCTGGTAGTGGTGATACACCCGTTAAACTACAACTTCGTTTTTAGTAAACAGGATAACATATTTGAATCATCACTGGGGGCAAAGATCCTCGCAGACTATACCAGGAAGATCGGTTCTGTAAATTTTAAAACCAACTTGTCCATGTTCCAGAGCTATAAGAGCGGGGACCTGTCTAACTGGCAATGGACAAATTCGTTCGGATATACGCTCTGGAAGATGATTGGTGTTGGATTCGATTTCGGATTGAGAGATAATAAACAGGAGGCGCTTAACTATGCAATAAATACACTGGGAGATACAGGGGCTACCTTTGAAAATGTGGACAATGAACTTCAAACTTACTGGACGGTGGGACTGAGTTATACCTTCTAGGGATTTCCGGATTACAGGCTATAAAAAAACCCCGACACCGTCGGGGTTTTTTTAGTTAAGCAGGTACCTGGTAAAATCTGGTTTGGTTAATCAGGTCAAGCGTTGATTTGGGGGCAACACTTTAAATTAAGTTCCGTATTCGATTTGGGGTTAAACACTGTCACTTAATTACATGTTAAATGTATGGCAGTTTTTCTAATTCCCTAAATTTATGTTGCGAAACGTCCTCCTGATGTTGTGTAAATTATGAACGGTTTATTTCTTCGATGAATGACCTGATTTCTGAGATTGAAAATTCAATATTCCAGCAGAGCTGAAACTATTCTTTTACCAATCAGCACTTAAGTGTTAGGATTATGTACAGGGTCTGGTTTACCATTGTGTAAATGTTTGGTATTCGAAAATTGAATATCTTGGATAAATCAACAGCCGGCAATGAAACAACATTTTCTTTATCATCATTGCCACCGCCTGGTCCTGTACATCGGACAGCCCGGAGGATACCCTGGCGCCAATACCGGATGAGCAGGGATACAACTTTGAGATCACCGGGGACATCAAAAAGACCTTAAGCGGCAGATCAGCCAACTTTTCAACATCGATCACCAAAGATGTATTGGATAGGGATCTCTATACCCTGGTCATGTCTGCAAATGACGCACACGGTGATCAGGTAAACGTAGGGATCACCCAGCTGGAACATATTTCGACAGGAAGTTACAGCATCGCATTTGAGATCGAGCCGGTTTATAATGGTTTTGTTACCTATTCTGAAGATATAAATGGCAGTCAGCCCATTTTCGGCCCTGTAGGTGGGGGTAATGAATTAAGTGCGGTTACATCAGAGATGGTTTCCGGCTCTGTGGATGCTCAATGTCGGATTCCGGGTCAGGCGAACTTGATTAGGATTAAAGGCACTTTTAAGGCGATTGCGGATTAGGAGTAAGCGAATTGGGCATGTTATGCCCTGTACGGGATAAAAAAAGCCCTGACTGTAACGTCAGGGCTTGGTTAGTTAAGCAGGAATCAGTAAAATTTGGTTAGGTATAGCTTTATAGGTTATTTGCTGATTTGGGGTTCAACACTTCGTCTTAATCGCATGGTAAATGTATCAAGACTTTTCAGTTTTACTTAATTTATGTTGTGAACTGTTCTTAAATTGTTGTGAACAAAATGAACTGACCTATTTATTCGATAAATTATCACCCGTATTCCCCTGCCTGACCTTTAAATTCCACAAATTGACACTATTGTACCAGGTACTTCACATGCTTATTTTTATTATTAAAGTGAAATCAGACATTCAAAAATTGGGTATCTTGTCTGGTTAGCAACATAAAGATGAAATGGTTACTTCTTACTTCTTGCTTGTTGTCGGCCTCTGTCTTGTTTCCACAATCCAAGGCAGACAGCCTACTACGTGTCCTGCCCACTTTAAATGAGGACAGTATTAAAGTGCAAACCTATCTTGATTTGGTAGATGAAACTTTCAGGAATAATCTAAACCTTGCGCTCGAATATGCTACAAAGGCTGAAGAGTTATCTGAAAAATTGGGCTTGGTAAAAAAATTAGCAATAGCAAAGCGCAATAAAGGTTATATGCTGACGGATTTGAGGCAATACGCCCAGGCCGAGGAAATGTACCGTGAGGCGCTAATCATTTTCTCAAAACTAAATTACGCAACGGGCATTGCGAATGTAAAAATGGACCTGGGTAGAACCGCAATGTTGCAGTCCAAAAATGAAGAAGCATTTAAATTGTTCTTTGAAGCCCTGACCCTGGCCAAAAATGAAGGAGATCAAAACAGGGAAGCCATATTATATAACGCTATAGGCGGGATCTATAAAAATCAAAAACAATATAAAAAAGCGATAGAAAACTATGGGTTGGCATTGGAAATTGTCAGGGAATTGGATATTAAGGCAGGCATCTCGGCGTGTCTTACCAATATGGCAGACACATACAATCATATGGAAGACTATGATAAGGCCATAGAGTATCACAACAAGGCATTGGACTTGAAAAAGGAAATCAATGATAAACTAGGGGAGGCCAGAGTACTCAATAGTCTGGGTGTTGTGTACAACAATTTAGGGCAGTACAATAATGCCGAAGGTCATTTTGCCCGGGCCAACAATCTTGCGAAGGAGGTAGGGGATACCTGGTTAATTGCGGCTACCGAATATGGTTTATCCAGTAGTGCTTTGGGCAAAGGAGACTTCCAGGAAAGTATTGAAATGGCCAATAGGGTCTTAAAGAATATCGAGGTTTTTGAGGACCCTAACTTTGAGGTTGAAGTATATGAAGGCCTTGCGCAGGCCTATGGTAAAATCGGCAGCTTTGAGAAGGCATATAGCAGTGCTTTGAAAGTCAAAAAACTTTCGGATAGCCTTTACAATGAAAATATCATAACGGTCACCAATGATTTGGAGGCCAGATATCAGAATGAACAAAAGGTTAAAGAGATTTCCCTGCTGGAGTCGGACAAAGAACTTCAGGAATTACAAATAACGCAACGAATCAATGAACGAAATGCCATTATTGCCTTTGCGTTACTGGCACTGCTGTTGGCCGGTTTGTTGTACAACCAATACCGCCTCAAACAGGAGGCCAATAAAAAGTTAAGGGAGCTCGATCGGTTGAAATCCAATTTTTTTGCCAATATCTCACACGAATTCCGTACCCCCCTTACCCTGATCCAGGGGCCCATTGAACAACTGGAACAAAATCCGGATGAAAGGCTGAGTATGGAGAACATAAAAATGATCAGAAGAAACGCTTCGCGGGTACTTAAATTGGTAAATCAGCTGCTGGACCTGTCCAAAATAGATGAGGGCAATTTAAAATGGCAACCTACAGAAGGGGATGTCTATAAATGTCTGCGAGCGGCTACCTCTTCATTTAATTCCCATGCCGCACAACGCCATATTGATTACAGGGTTCAAATTCCCTCGGCCGTACTTTGGGCTTCCTTTGACAGGGATAAGTTGGAAAAGATTGCCTATAATTTATTGAGCAATGCCTTTAAGTTCAGTGAAGACGGTTCCGTCATTTCCTTTGAAGTGAGCTATGATGAGCAGAATCTGGAAATTCAGGTATCAGATACCGGGAAAGGCATTCCCAGGGAAGAACTCCCTTTTATCTTTGACCGTTTTTACCAGGTGGATAGCAGTGCTACCAGGGATCAGGAAGGCTCGGGTATTGGGCTTTCACTTTCCAGGGATCTCGTAGAACTTATGGACGGCACCATTACAGTAAGGAGCGACGTTGGCAAGGGGACTTTGTTTACAGTACAACTACCCCTGCAGGCAATAAAGACCGGGGCTGAAGAAATTGTAGTTTCGGAGCCCCACGTTGCAAGACAAAGATCCAAAGTCGAACCCTATGAATTGATTCAGATGGATAAACGATTGCTTCCCCGAATATTGTTGGTTGAAGACAATAATGATATGCGTCATTTTATTAAGGAAACCCTTCTGCATATGTATAAAGTTTCTGAGGCGACCGATGGACGAATGGGGCTAAAGACCGCGATCGTCAATCCACCCGATTTGGTCATAACGGATCTAATGATGCCTAAAATGGATGGGATAGAACTTTGTAAAAAACTAAAGACCGATATAAATACAAGTCATGTTCCGGTCATAATGCTTACCGCCAAAGCCGGAATGGAGAATAAACTGGAGGGCCTGGAAACCGGAGCAGACGACTATCTGACCAAACCCTTTGACGCCAAAGAACTCCTGGTGCGCATCAAAAATCTGATTGTACAAAGGCAAAAGTTACGGGATTTGTTTACCGACCAAGAAATGCTGCTGGATCCGAAAAAAATCACGGTTAATTCCATTGACCAGAAATTCCTGGAGGAGCTATTGGCCTTGTTGGAGGATAAATTTTCCGAAGGAAATTTTGGCGTTCCCGAAATGCAGAAGGCTCTGGCCATGAGTAAATCGCAACTCCACCGCAAACTTAAGGCCCTGACCAATGAGGCTCCGGGAGAGTTGCTACGTAACTTCCGCCTAAAAAGGGCCGCACAATTATTATCTCAAAAAGCAGATACGGTGACGCAAATTGCCTACGGTGTCGGCTTTAATGATCTTTCTTATTTTACAAAGTGTTTTAAAGAATTATACGGAGTGGTGCCTTCTGCCTATTGAAGAGGGTTATTTTAAATAGTTTTAGGTTTAAAGTTGGAAACGATTGGCCTCGGAAGTATTCCTTACCTGCCAACGGCGCCTTGTCAAAAGAACATGCCGCTCCGCATGGCAGCCCGGAATGAATTTTTTAGTGCAAGCATTAAAATGATTCCGGATCATAATTTTCAAATAATCAAATTTTTACAACGTTACATTTACACTCTTTGCAGGATAAGGTTAATAGGAT